>NZ_KV917374.1:95147-395147 GCF_002019645.1 Litchfieldia alkalitelluris
CGCCGATATACGAATACACGCAGATCGCCCACGTGTTACTCACCCGTCCGCCGCTAATTAAAGGAAGCAAGCTTCCTTTAATCCGCTCGACTTGCATGTATTAGGCACGCCGCCAGCGTTCATCCTGAGCCAGGATCAAACTCTCCAATAAGAGATATTTGATTGCTCAAATAAAAATTTAAAACTAGATTAAACGTTGACGCTTGTTTATTGTGTTCAGTTTTCAAAGAACTTAATTGGAGCGGGTGATGAGAATCGAACTCACGACATCAGCTTGGAAGGCTGAGGTTTTACCATTAAACTACACCCGCATATGAAATTTCTACTGGTCGGGAAGACAGGATTCGAACCTGCGACCCCTTGGTCCCAAACCAAGTGCTCTACCAAGCTGAGCTACTTCCCGCAAATTAAATGGCGCGCCCGAAAGGAGTCGAACCCATAACCTTCTGATCCGTAGTCAGACGCTCTATCCAATTGAGCTACGGGCGCATTACTTAAATTAGCGACTTTTCTATCATAACAACTATGATTCTAAAAGTCAACAACATTTTCAAAAACTTTTTGGTGCGGTCGAGAAGACTCGAACTTCCACGGGATCAACTCCCACTAGGCCCTCAACCTAGCGCGTCTGCCATTCCGCCACGACCGCGAATGAAGTGCGGGTGAAGGGACTCGAACCCCCACGTCAAAGACACTAGATCCTAAGTCTAGCGCGTCTGCCAATTCCGCCACACCCGCATATTATGCTAAATCAAGAAAATGGTGAGCCATGAAGGACTCGAACCTTCGACCCTCTGATTAAAAGTCAGATGCTCTACCGACTGAGCTAATGGCTCAAAATAAGAAAGTTATTTTGAATAAACACTCGGTTTTAAATGATGTCTTAGAAAGAGCATCTATTGTCGTCCCACTCTCAGGAAGTCTATTCAAGTAGTGGCTCGAGTGGTACGCTGAAGTTTCTCGGAGAAGCTTATTCAAACGTGCTCTACCGACTGAGCTAATGGCTCAAAATAAGAAGTTATTTTGAATAAACACTCGGTTTTAAATGATGTCTTAGAAAGAGCATCTATTGTCGTCCCACTCTCAGGAAGTTTATTCAAGTAGTGGCTCGAGTGGTACGCTGAAGTTTCTCGGAGAAGCTTATTCAGACGTGCTCTACCGACTGAGCTAATGGCTCAAAAATAAAAAGAAAATGGCTGGGCTAGCTGGATTTGAACCAACGCATGACGGAGTCAAAGTCCGTTGCCTTACCGCTTGGCTATAGCCCATTGAATAAACTTCATGAACCACTTCTTCGATTTAACTCCATGAATTCACTCCGCAAGAGGATATTTTGGGATATTTCAGAAGGAAATATCACGAAATGTCGTCGACATACTTGGTACTATTGAAATCTATATAACATAAATCAAAAGCGTTAAACATAGTATGTCTTCTGTCTTACAAGAGAAACTAGGAATTTAAATTAATTTTAGTGATTATTGAAGATTAATGGCGGTCCCGACCGGGATCGAACCGGCGATCTCCTGCGTGACAGGCAGGCATGTTAACCGCTACACCACGGGACCTTAATAAATTAAATAACCTTACCCATGCACTTTGCTTGCGGACTGTTCCTTCCTCTTCCAGCAAATTCTTAGAAGCTAGATGCGTCGGAACAACTCGAAGCTTATTCGACGATGTTTCGCTCGTCGCTACACCACGGGACCTAATAAATATAATAACTGTTACTTCTCTTCAAAAAAGTTCTTAGATTTTTTTATGGTGGAGGATGACGGGATCGAACCGCCGACCCCCTGCTTGTAAGGCAGGTGCTCTCCCAGCTGAGCTAATCCTCCAAAAATAGAATAGAAATGGGAGGCGAGATAATAACTCTCACTTCCCATCTATCACAATGACCCGTACGGGATTCGAACCCGTGTTACCGCCGTGAAAGGGCGGTGTCTTAACCGCTTGACCAACGGGCCAACTTCAAAAAGATATGGCGGAGAAGGAGGGATTTGAACCCTCGCGCCGCTTACGCGACCTACACCCTTAGCAGGGGCGCCTCTTCAGCCACTTGAGTACTTCCCCATATGGCTCCACAGGCAGGACTCGAACCTGCGACCGATCGGTTAACAGCCGATAGCTCTACCACTGAGCTACTGTGGAATAATGCTTGTCTTCCTTAAGACTCTTTTTATTATAAAAAGACTAATAAGGATTGTCAAGACTCTTTGTTTTTAAGCAAAACTTCGTTGCCGTGTTACGACGGCTTATACAATTTAACATATCTTCAACATAAGAGTCAACCCTTATTTTAAATGGATTAATTTACCTGAGCATTTTCCGCACACATACCTATTTGTATCTACTTTTCTCTTTCTTACGTATCTTTGCTGACATGCATTGCATTCATAAAGATGTTGGGTCATTACTTTCCGTTTCTTAACTGAATCCAATGGTTTGCAGAATCGAGGCGCGTCCACTTTTTTTAGCAAATCTCTAAAATCCTTATCTCTATGTTGATACCCTTTACCTTCTATATGTAAATGATAATGACATAGCTCATGTTTAATAATGCCTACTAACTCTTCTTCACCACGTTCTATATAATATTTCGGGTTTAATTCAATATCGTGACTTTTGAGAAGATATCTGCCACCAGTAGTTTGTAGTCTACTGTTGAATCTTGCGTGATGTTTAAATGGCTTTCCAAAATATTCAATTGATATAGCCTCTACAAACTTTTGTAAATCATTCACGTTCAACGTGTGTTTCCTCCTTATACAATTCTGAGAAATAAGGTGCGAAAATGCAAAATCAAAATCCCATAAAGATCGTGTTTTATAAAAAAGCAAGATAATGAACAAACTTATATTATAGCCTAAAAAAATAAACGAACAGGACATCCTTATTGCGCATAGACTACTAAATAAACATACCCATTTTATCTAAAAGGAGGTATGATACATGCCCTCATGGCTCAAGAGTCAAATGAAACGTGCCTACTATGAAAAGAATATGTACCAAATCAAATTACTTAATCAATGTTGGTACTTTTATAGAAAGAAACACTGCTCTTAAAGCAGTGTTTCTTTTTGTTATTCAGGTTGAAGCATTGATAGTGCCACTCGGCCTTTTTTCGCATCAACATCTTCAATCCAAACTTTCACAACATCTCCTACAGCTACAACTTCTAGAGGATGTTTAACAAATCCTTTTTTCAACTTCGAAATATGCACGAGACCATCTTGTTTTACTCCGATATCCACGAATGCACCAAAATCAACAACATTACGTACAGTTCCTTCTAGCTCCATACCTTTTTGTAGATCTTCTAGCTTTAAGATATCCTTTTTCAATAATGGTTTGGATAACTCATCTCGAGGATCTCTTTCTGGACTCACTAGTGCTTCTGTAATGTCTTTTAAAGTGATCTCACCGATGTTTAATTCGCTAGCCATAACTTCTACCGATAGATCTGCAATAGCTTGTCTCAACTTTTCACTACCTAAATCTTCAGTTGTTGCATTTATTTGTTTTAATAAACGCTTTACTTCACTATAGCTCTCAGGGTGAATACCCGTACGGTCCAGCGGCTCATCACCATCTACGATTCTTAAGAAACCGATACATTGCTCGTATGTCTTAGCTCCGAGTCTCGGGATTTTCTTCAATTCTTTTCGATTGGTGAACTTCCCTTTTTCTTCTCTCTGTTTGACAATATTATTAGCGACTGCTTTAGATAGACCCGCTACATATTGCAAAAGAGATGAAGAAGCTGTATTAACATTCACTCCCACTTTATTAACAACCGTTTCAACGACAAAGGTTAATGAGTCGTTCAACTTCTTTTGCGAAACATCATGTTGGTATTGACCTACACCTACAGATTTAGGGTCTATTTTAACTAACTCCGCTAGTGGATCTTGTAATCTCCGTGAAATAGAGACAGCACTTCGCTCCTCTACTTGTAAATTCGGAAATTCCTCTCTTGCAATATCTGAAGCAGAATATACACTTGCTCCAGCTTCGTTGACAATTAAGTAATAAATTTCCTTTTCTACTTCTTTTAAAATATCAGCAACAAATTGTTCTGTCTCTCTTGAAGCAGTACCGTTACCAATGGCAATCATTTCAACATCAAATTCATTAAATACTTTTAGGAATTTGTCTTTAGCTTCCGCTCTTTTATTAACAGGTGGATGTGGATATATCACATCGATTTTCAGTACTTTTCCTATTTCATCAACAACTGCTAATTTACAGCCTGTTCGGTAAGCCGGGTCAACTCCTAGTACCATTTTTCCTTTTAAAGGAGGTTGTAATAATAAATTGCGTAAATTCTCAGAGAAAATATGAATCGCACGGTCTTCAGCCTTCTCTGTTAACTCTTTTCGAATTTCCCGCTCTACAGAAGGCTCAATAAGTCTCTTGTAGCTATCTTCAAGCACCTCTATGATATATGGTGTAACAGGAGAATGTTCAATTTTAATGACTTTTTTATGTAAATAACTCAGTATTCGATCTACAGGTGCCACAAGAGATACTTTAAGAATTTCCTCTTTTTCACCACGATTTAAAGCAAGTACGCGGTGCGGCACAATTTTATGAATAGGCTCTTTATAGTCATAATACATTTCAAACACATTCTTCTCATCTTTTTCCTGATCCTTAAGACTGGATTCAATACTTCCTTTAGAAAATGTCTCTTGGCGGATATGTTGACGGAAGGAAGGCTCATCTGCAATCCATTCGGCAATAATATCCTTTGCCCCTTGAATCGCATCTTCAACTATTAAGACATCTTTTTCTTCCGATAAAAACTGTGATGAATACTCATTTACATCAACATTCTTCGGAAAAGAATAAAACCATTCAGCAAGTGGTTCAAGCCCCTTTTCCTTTGCAACGGTAGCTTTAGTTCGTCGTTTTTGTTTGTAAGGACGATAAAGATCTTCCACTTGTTGAAGCTTTGTAGCTTTTTCAATATTTCCTTTTAACTCATCAGTCAGCTTGCCTTGCTCGGAAATCAACCGAATAACTTCTTCTTTACGTGTTTCAAGGTTTTGCATATACTGCCATTTATCTTGGACATCACGAATTTGCACTTCATCTAATGAACCAGTGACTTCCTTACGATACCTTGCAATAAAGGGTACTGTATTTCCTTCTTCAAGAAGAGAGATGACATTGGATACTTGTTTTTTATTAATCGCTAGTTCTAGCGCTATTGTTTTAATTAGGTGTTCATCTTTTTCAATTGCTTGTACCAAATTCATTTCCTCCTATAAAAAACATCTTAAACACTATCTATTATCTTAACAAATTCTTCTATAGATTACATGTTTGAAGGAAATTTATTTAGTGAATAAATCCACCAATAAAGGTAAAGTCATCATCTCTATTGTCTTCATACTCCCTTAATCTTATATGCATTTCTTCTAAGCTTTCTACAGTACTTAACAATCCTTTGATCGCTCGAAGCTTTACCCCATCGGAATGGAAGAGGAAGGTTGAGTTTGATTGATATGAGAATCTTTGGGTATTAAAAACTTGGGGTTTTCCTGATAAATATCCCATAACGGGTAGAGGATAAATTAATTTAGATGAGGGTGAGTATAGGTAAAAATTAATATTCCCTACACAACTATAAACTAGTTCCTGGCTTTTAAAATATATTTTAAAAATAGCGACAGCTGCACCACGTTTGGACTTTAGGGCTAGGTTACACCGCTGTATAATTGAATGAACATCCTCAGAATGATAGCTTTTGACTACATTAACTACAGCTGAAGAAGCTTCAAAAGCAGCTTCTCCACTACCTAACCCATCAGCCATAGCACAAACAAAATAGTCTTGTGTATGAGTATAAAAGTACTGATCTCCACATACTGCCTGATTTTTCTTAGGTACCTGATATCCGCTCACTTGTATTTTCTCAGTTTCATTCATCTTAACACTCCGAACTAAACATTTATTTCTTGTCTGAGTTTTTCTAATGCTTTTCTTTGCAGTCTTGAAACATGCATTTGAGAAATCCCGAGTAAATCGCCTGTATCTTTTTGACTTAAATTTTTTAAGTAGGTAAGGTTGATGATCTTTTTTTCACGCTCATTTAATACATGTAAGCTTTCTTCGACAGAAATTCTTTGATGTACTTGGTCAAACCCAACGTCCTCTTCCCCGACGATATCGTGTAATGTTACCGTACCACCTTCAGAATCAGCATCAATTGTATGGTCGACTGAGAGAGCGTTATAGCCTCGTCCCATCTCCATCGCTTCTAATACTTCCTCCTCAGAAACATCAATATAATCTGCAATTTCTTCAATCTTAGGAGACCTCTGCAGTTGAATAGTAAGCTCGTCCACCGTATTTTTTATTTTAGGTCCTAACTCTTTAATTCTTCTTGGAACATGAACACTCCATGTTTTATCTCGAAGAAACCTTTTAATTTCACCAATAATCGTTGGCACAGCAAACGATTCAAATGTCCTTCCAAACGAAGAATCAAAGCGGCGGATGGCTCCTAATAAACCAAGTAGCCCGACTTGTACAATATCTTCGTGAAAATCTCTTCCCTTCGAGTATTTACGCGCTAGAGACTCGACGAGCTTTGTGTATTTTTCAACCAACTTCTTCTCGGCCAGTTTATCATCACATTCTTGAAATTGTGTGATTAATTGGTACGTTTCTGATTTATTTTCTGCTATAGGTTGAGATTCGCGATTCATTTTTCTCCACCTGCTTCCCCTGTAAGTACTTTGTCATAAACACAGTCACACCGTAATTATGATGGACTCTAACTTTATCCATTAGCGAGTCTATGATATATAGACCTAAACCACCCTCAGGTAACTTTTCGACTGAGTCTTCAATGGTATGTGGTCCGATTTCTTCTTTCATCTTTTCAAAATCAAAACTCATTCCATTATCTGCAATCATTACTTCTAATCGATTTTTATAAATTCCATATCCGATCGTAATTTCGCCACCCTCATTCTTTCGATAGGCATGTTGGACAGCATTTGTACAAGCTTCACCAGTTGCGACCTTAATATCCTCAATTGATTCATATGAAAATCCCATCCTACTTGCGACTCCAGATAATGTTAAACGAACAACCCCTACATATTCAGGCTTTGCGGGTACCTTCATTTCAATATAATCAAATTGTTGGTTCATTTCACTCCACCTTCTAACTTACGATCTATATCCATAATGCCTGATAAGCCCGTTATTGAAAATAATCGTTCCAGTCGTTCGGAAAGACCTACTAATTTAAATTCTCCATTATGTTTCTTGATGTTTTTAAAGGCCCCTATAAAAATACCTAACCCTGTACTATCCAAGTATGAAACGTCACTTAAATCCACGATCAAATGACTATTTTCTATTTCAGAGATAGGTAGTAATTTTTCTTTCACCTGTGGCGCTGTATAAACATCAATTTCACCATGTATAGTAACATAATGACCTTCACTAATTTCACGTATATCTATTTGAATGTTCATTCTTTTCACCTCTAAATATGTTTTGTAATGTCCATTTACCCTGAATAGCCATTGCTTAAACACATCTTTTTAATAAAATAAATGTAAAATCATCCTTTAATTCAAAATCCTGTAGTTTCAATAACTCTTTATATACATTTTCTACAATTTCTTGAGCAGGCAAATGAATGTATTGTCGTATATAATTGGTGATTTGTTCTCTTTCGATAAACTCGCCACAAATTCGCCCTTCAGTCACACCGTCTGAGAGGAGAATAATCATATCTCCTTCGTTTAAGCTGATTTGATATTGTTTATATTCAGTTGATTTATCTACCCCTAAGACTAAGCCTTTGGTTTCCATAGTCGAAAAGGTATCATCGCTCTTTCGATAGATAAATCCAGGTTCATGCCCAGCAGAGCTATATGTAAACATGTGACTATCTGTATGATAAATACCATATAGCATCGTAATAAACATGCCCATATCAAAATTTTGCTCTACCACTCGATTCAAGTTTTTCAGTACTTCACTTGGAGTTAATCTCATATTCGGAAGACTATCCATGGCATATTTGATCATCGACATACACAATGCAGCAGGGATTCCTTTTCCAATCACATCCGCTATCGCGACACTCAAGGTAGCCTGGTCGTCAGAAACAAAATTAATATAATCACCATTCATTTGCTTTGACGGAATACTTATTGCTCCAACATCTAATGAACTGATTGAAGGAATGGTCGTTTCAAGTAATGTTTGTTGAACTCCGGCCGCAACTTCGATTTCAGTTTTCAATTCTTCCTGTTGAAATCGCAAGCTTTGATGCTCTTGATATGCTAGTCCATATCCCATCATTACTTCTAATAAAAAATCTAGTGAAAGAACAACCTCCTGTGGTAAATCAGGAATTAATTTTTTTAATGTTTTACGATGAAGATTCACTATCTCCTCGGGAGGAATAACTTGTTCTATCGCTTTTCTACTAAACTTCTGACCTTGGTATAACGCTTGTTCATCACGTTCCGTTAAATAATTTGAAAGAATCTGACTATACCTCTTCTCCATTCCCTCACGAAACTCCATCATAGCCCCTCCCTATCGCAACCATTTAATACTCTCAACAGTGGTCCCTTTACCAGGAGTAGAGTCAATAAGAAACTCGTCCATCAACCGTTTTACCCCTGGTAATCCTGCTCCCAAACCACCAGAAGTTGAAAAACCATCCTGCATAACCTGCCTTATGTCAGAGATCCCAGGACCATTATCAATTGATTTGATCTCAATTCCCACTTTTCCAGACTTGGCAACCTTGTTTATGGTAATCTCACCAGTCCCCGCATATAAATAGATATTTCTAGCTAACTCAGAAATAGCAGTTGTTATTCTAGCTTGATCGACTGTGCTAAATCCAAGATCCTTTGCTGCATTTCGACCATGTTGTCTAGCTGCAACAATATCCCATTCGGTCGTTATCCTGACACAGGGCTGCTGGATTGCCATGGATTTTCCCCCAATTCAATTTGCAAATTTTTTATCCCTCTTTCTAAATCAAGGGCTGTTAATACATCATCCAGACGAACCCCTAATTCAACAAGAGTAATTGCAACAGCAGGCTGGATTCCAGTGATGACAACCTTCGCTCCCATTAGGTTAGCCATTTTAATGACATCACCCAAAACCTTTGCAATAAAAGAATCGATAAAATCAATGGAAGTGAGATCTATCACAACGCCATGGGCACCTGTTTCATGGAGTTTATTTAATAAATCTTCCTGAAACTGTAAAGCTGTTTGATCATCAAGTTCCCACTGAATCGAAACAATCAGATATTGATAAAGCTTCATTATCGGAATTCTCAACTTAACCCCTCCGTTGATAGACTCACTATTTTTCGATTGGTCATTTCCAAGGCAGTTTCTATTCCTTTTTTCAACGTATTCTTTGTAATAAATTGATCTAAATTAATTCCGAGATTCACGATTGTTTGTGCAATTTCAGGTCGGATTCCTACTAATAAACACTTGGCTCCGACAAGTCTAACCGCCTCGGCTGCTTGGATGATATGAT
The DNA here is from genome assembly GCF_002019645.1 of Litchfieldia alkalitelluris. Taxonomy (GTDB): domain Bacteria; phylum Bacillota; class Bacilli; order Bacillales; family Bacillaceae_L; genus Litchfieldia; species Litchfieldia alkalitelluris. The sequence goes on from NZ_KV917374.1 coordinate 104,697, forward strand.
GTGCAACCATTGTGTCTACCACAGGGACTCCTGTTATATCGATTAATACAACCTCCGAGCGATGCTTCACAACACCTTGAAGAAGGTTCTCCATAATTTGTCTTGCTCTCTCAGTATCAATGGTACCAACCAAAGGCATAATTGTAATATTTTCAAAGATTGGAATAAGTGGTGCAGATAATTCCTGAAGTGCTACTTTTTGTAAGGTAACTGTTTGTTCCCAGTTGCCTGAATATAGGGAAATCATTTGACTAATAATCGGATTAATCCATAAATCTACTTCGTTAAGTACAAGTAAATAATCCTTTTCATCATTCTTTTCTTCAAATGCACGCTTTAAAATCACGCTACGAAATGCCTGTAGCCCTTCAATTACATAGGTTAACGGCCAACCCATTCGAATGACCTTATTCGAAAAATCGGTTAACTTCGTTGAAAAACCTTCTCTATCTTTATTTAAATTATCAAGAATGATTTCAATGAATTCCTTACTTGTAGATACGAACATTTCACCGTTCGAACCACTATCTAATTGTTTGTGTTTTCCTACTAGTTTGATTTCCTTAATCCATTCTTCGATAATTACGGATTTATTCTGGTCTAAAAAATGTAAGATATAGTTATTCATCGTCTCCCCCTTAAAAAGTTAGTCACTCTCCTATTATTTCATTCATCGACATATTCTTCAAATATCTTGCATTAATGAGACTTCTCGCCAACATAAGAAAAACCGCGCAAAGACCTCTCCTTTATTGATTTAGTGAATATCCGAAAGTTTATTCCATGCCTTTTATTCCTTTATTATACAAAGGAATCCATATAGATCTAAAAACTAATGGTATGGACCAGCTATCACTCTAGGAGTTACCTATGTTTTCTCATTAAATGGTTGTGTTGATTTCATGTGGTTGAATTTAAACGGAAAAATTACGCTTAATTCAGGAAATATCAACATATCCCTAAAAATAACGGGATTTTTTCCACTTATAGGAACCTAATCTATAGATTTAGCTATATATTAGTGTAGTTAACGGGAATTTCTCCCCTTATATCTGCTTCTTAAGCCCCCACTAGACTCAATAGCGGGAATTTTTCCCCCTATAACTATAAGTTCAAATTTTGATACTTTCTAATAAAAAAAGGCTGAATTACTCAGCCTTTTTCTCTTATCGTCTCGATAAAACCATTGTATAAGTCTTCGGGAGACCCATATCATGAACCTTATGATTTGGCTCCTCTTCTAGTACCTCTATAAAAAGTCCCGCATCAGCGAGAATTGTCACCACTTCTCCTATCGTCCACTGCCGTTGATAAACCTTGGCTAAATCCTGCTTATTCTCTTCAGGCATATGTTTTGTAAAAGCAACATCCAATGTTTTGATAGATGGGTCAAAGTAGTTTCCTGTTACCTTATGTTTTTTTCCACTGGATGTTATTAGTTTGGTAGAAATTGGATGGAACTCATGCAAGATAAACTTACCATTCTCGTTTAATAAATCTCGGATTAACACCGCCAACGATTTGAGGTCTACAAAATAGTGTAAAACTCCCAATTCCATTAATACAATGTCAAATTCACCAACATTATACATAGGCAAAGATAAGGCATCTGACAGAATATAGTTCAACCGAGAATCTGCTGCTTTTGCCACTTCTTTTGCATATTTTTGATTTTCCTTCGAGAAATCAACAATCGTCACGTCTGCTCCCAGCAATGCCATAGCTACACCTTTGACTCCATTAGAACCAAGTAGATGAATGACCCGTTTCGAGGACAAATCCCCTAAATATTTCCGGTACGGGTGTAACCGCCAATCAGGGTTTTGTTTGATTTTATCAGCAGCATGTTCTGGTTCACCAAATCGCTGAATCAGCGCCTGAAAATTATTTTGGTTCCATGCTTGTTCGTTACTACTAGTCATATCGTGTTGCTTTTCTAGTAAAAATTCCTCGATACGAGTTTTACTGAAATAATAACGATCATCATAAATATATGCATATAGTGATTTACACCATACTTCTGTTCCCCCCACATCCACTTTTATACGATATGGGTCTGTTTTAACAGTAGTATTAAAAACGCAACGAAATTGAATGTGGTAGTTATCGTCATAAAAAGTAAAACTTGCTGCAAATTGATCCTTTTTGATCTCTGACGGTGAATAAGCCTCATACTTCTCATAAACACTTTCAAGCAAATCCCACTGTATCAAAATGATAAGTTGATTTTCATGCTCAATCGACACGCCTTGTAAAATTAAGGCTGTTTCTTCTATGAACTGATAAGGAATAGTTGACCGCTCAAGTTCATTTGTATACTTTTGCACAACTTCTCTAAAAGATTTTTGATTCAACCCTAGAATCCTCCATTTTTTTCTAAACTTACTTTTATCATATCCTGATTAGGAAAAATAAGGCTCTTTTCTGAAAGATTTTACTAATAGTACATTTATCATTTGAAAACTGCCGCTTTTAAAAATAAAACAGTTGATCTCGGAAGAAAAGATGCCACTATATTTTTTTACAACAAAGTTATAAAAATTTTTCATAAAATAAAAGAAGCTACCACATCGGCAGCTTCAGCATATATTATAAAATAATACCTAAAAATCGATGAGTCCTAAACTAATTTGTAAGGCTTCATCCACTCTGTCCATCATCTCTTCGTCTAGATGGGTAATTTTGTCGGTTAGACGTTGCTTATCAATTGTTCGAATTTGCTCTAGAAGAATAACTGAGTCACGCTCAAAGCCATATTTTTCCGCATCAATTTCTACATGGGTAGGCAATTTAGCCTTTTGGATTTGCGCCGTTATTGCTGCAACAATTACTGTGGGACTAAACCGATTCCCAATATCGTTTTGGATGACAAGAACTGGACGAACGCCGCCTTGCTCTGAACCAACAACAGGGGAGAGGTCAGCAAAATACACGTCGCCACGTTTAACAATCAAATGATTACCCCCCGCTAACTAAGCGTTCTACGGTGTGGTCTGCTTCGGACTCTGCTAAAAAAGCCTCCGATGCAATGTTTAGATTAATTTTTGCCATTTCCATATAACCACGTCTCATAGACTCACGAATATGACGTTTCTTTCTTTCACGAAGGTACATTTTTGTTGCTTGATAAATTAGTTCATTACGGTTCCCGTTCTCTTGTTTTACTAGTCCGTCTAATTCACTGATTAGATTCTGTGGTAAACGAATTAATATCTCTGTTGTTGCGCTGGATTCAGACACAAACATACACCTCCACCATAACTACACACCATAATTATTCTATTCCACCTTTTATAATACCACCAAAATATCGGAGATGCAAAGCGTTTTCCTGTATTTCTACACTATTATCACATCTCTACGTGCTTTTTATACATACTTGCTAAGATAACTGTACACAATACATCTTCTTCACACATTCACACACATGACTATGGTAGAAGCCCTACTATAATAGAATTGTATTTCTCACTTCAATTATACTCTGTTTTTCCAAAAAAATACGAGGCACACGAAAATTTATTGTACACGGTATTTCATAATTAATGGTTTCAAGTCTTGCAGCAACTTCATCCATGCTAATTTTTTCAGAACCTTGCTCCCCAATAAGTGTCACCTTTGTTCCTACGGGCAATTCACTTGGCAGACGTACCATAAACTGATCCATACAGACTCTTCCAATAATTTCGCAACGTTTTCCGTCAACCAACACTTCTCCGCCCTGATGTTTTCGAATCCAACCATCAGCATAGCCGATTGGGACAGTTCCAACCCACTCGTCCTGAGGAGATGTATAGGTTGCACCATAGCTAACTTTATCACCTTTTTTTAACATCTTGACATGAACTAGACGACTATGAAGGCTAAAAGCTTCTTTTAATGGAAATGGTAACAGATGACGAATATCAGGAGAAGGAGTTAAGCCGTACATGGCAATTCCCATTCTCACAGCATTAAATGTTTTTTCCTTAAAACGTAAACCTGTCGCACTATTTCCGGTGTGAATATACGTAGGCTGACTTGGAAGTAATGAGAGAAACTGAGTAAATTTCTCGAATTGTTGATCAAAATAAGTTGTGTCCACTTCATCTGCTGTCGCAAAGTGAGTATATACTCCTTCTACTTGAAAAACCTCTTCCTTCTCAAAGATGTCCATCATTTCGAGGAATTCCTGCTCATCTCTAACGCCTAAACGACTCATTCCAGTATCAATTTTCAAGTGAACTGAAACTTTTTTATCTGCGGAAAGATACTGCTTGGCGTTCTTTAACCAATCAGAACTATAAACAGTTAATGAGATATTTTTTTCTGCAGAGACATTGATATTTTCTGCGCGGGTTGCACCTAATACTAATATCGGGGCCTTAATCCCATGATTTCTTAAAGCGATTGCCTCATCTAAAATAGCGACTGCCAAACAGCTCGCACCCGCTTCAAGTGCCACCTTTGCTACTTGCACATCTCCGTGTCCATAGGCATTCGCTTTAACAACAGCAATGATTTGCTGCTCCTTAGAAAGGTGACGAATCATTGATTGAACATTAGCCGTAATATCATCTAAGTCAATCTCTACCCATGTATCACGATAAAACTCTCTCTCCACTACAACACTTCCCTTATGGTATACCGGATTAATATATGTAAGATTATTATCCCTATTCAACCTTTTTGTCAATGATGAGAAAAGCAAAAGCAAAAAAAGTGGCCTAGATTATAGGCCACTTGATCGTTTTTTATTTACTTCACTGCTTGCCCTTGTACAGAACGAGCAATCATTAATAACTCTTCTTGTGTTAAGTCTTCAGATGCAAGCATGAAATCCACTCCATCATGTGACCAAGAAACTGCTTGATCTGTTAAGGCACCGACAGTAAAGCCTAAGTCAACAGGCTCACCACTTACAGAAGTTGTTGTACCTACTTCAGACACTTGCGCTCTTTCTTGAATAAGTGTGAAGGATTTCTCCCCACCGAACGTCATGATAATTCTCTTACCATTTTCAGTTTCAATTTCTTTTTCCTCAACCAAATTCACGCCTTCAATTTCTACTTGTGGGTACATAACAGCAACCGGCTCATCTACCCCAGCCATTACTGGAACCTCAAGCAATGCACCAGACATGTTTTTCTCTACGTTAAATGCATTTTCATCAAACTCTGGATTAAATGTTGTTTTCGTAAATTCTACAATGAGTAGCGGATTACGATCAGGATCCATGACTTTCACACTTGCTGGTGTTAAATCTTTGTTAAAAGTAATCTCTTGTGTTGGAAGCATTTTATTATTTTTATAATTTGTTTTCGTTTCAAAAACGTATTTGTCTTTTTCAGCTGTGAATTTCGCCTCAGGATCACCCTCGATGTCCTGAACTAAAGACTCATACAAGTAAGCTTGACTACTATTTTGTGGCCAATCACTTTGGAATCGGAAGCTTTTATTAAGTGCAGGTGTTAAAACAAAGACTCCATCATCATTTCGCAAAATCATTTGACTTTGATCTTTTTGAGCATTTTTAAGATTCACTCGGTAATAGGCAGGAGTTTTGTGCCAAATCTCCACCTCATATACCTGTTGCTCGCTCCCAGTTTGCAATGTCATTTTTGCTTCTGCTTTATAGCCTGACAAACTTTCAACCTTTTCCCCTAGAGACTTTACAACATCTTCCTGAGACTTTTGACCACATCCCGCAAGTGCTATGATCGCGATTATTGCAAATACTGTCATTAATAATTTCTTCTTCATTCCTTCAACCCCTTTGCATCATTTCAACGAATTAAAGAGTCAAGGTGTTTGTATGATGATGAATAGTTCACTTAAAGGTGTTATACCGACCTAATAGAACCCCCTATTTTCTATTAATACTGGTTATACATGGCTTATTCTACTCCCTCGTTATCACGATGCCTTTTATCAACCATTCATCATCAACTACACCTTGTCTCCCCTTCTGACACCAATATATGAGGCAAAGTTGAGTAATATGCAGACTAGCTTGACAAGCTTTCAATAATTACTTGTGCAACTGCGTATTCTTTACTGTGAGATATTGATAAATGGACGTTTCGACCATCATTTATTTTTATTGAAGGTTTCCCTACTTCATTTGAGGTCACTTCAATATCAAGAAAGCTTAAATCCTTTCCAATCCCCGTTCCAACAGCTTTTGAATAAGCTTCCTTAGCTGCAAATCTTCCTGCTAAAAATTCAATTTGCCTTCGACCAATAAGCGAGTTGTAATGGTTTCTTTCGTTTTCTGTTAAAATTCGTTCGATAAATTTTTTTTGCCTGATTACAATTTTTTCAATTCGTTGAAGCTCAACAATATCAATACCAATTCCGATGATCATATTATGTAGAACCTTCCTTCTATTTAGATAATAAACTTCATATAATGTACAAACCTCAAAAATGGATGCAATCTATAGAGATGTGCTACGATTGAAACACAGCTATTTTTTTATAAAACTTTTTAAAAAATTCTAAAAGGAGTTTTTAAATGTTTACACGAACAGAAAGCTTTAAAGAATTTCTACGTTTTTACCCTATTATATCAGTCATTATTGCAATTCACATCTTCCTTTGGATTCTCTTAGCCTTGCCAGTACTTGGAGGAGGTTATCTACTGAATCAAATGGTAGGCTATAATGTGTTGATTAGTGAAGGAGAATATTGGCGATTACTAACACCCATTTTTGTACATGCAAGCTTTGGACATATGTTATTTAACTCATTTTCACTTGTTTTGTTTGGCCCTGCACTTGAACGCATGTTAGGAAAGGCGAAATTTATTGGAGTTTATCTTAGCACAGGTGTCCTTGCGAATCTTGCTACCTATGTAATTGAGCATGAACAATTTAGGCATGTAGGTTCATCAGGAGCAATTTTTGGATTATTTGGGGTTTATTTATATATGGTTCTAAAAAGAAAAGATTTAATCAGTTATGCCAATTCACAGCTTATTCTTACGATACTTGTGATTGGGGTAATCATGACGTTCTTGAATCCAAATATCAACATAATCGGACATGTGTTTGGATTAATTGCTGGTGTCCTTCTCGCTCCTGTGTTCATTGGGAAATCGAAAAGGTATGTTTAATTCTCTGACTAGCCTCGTTTCTTATTACAAAAATTAAAGTGGAAATTAAAACGAGTGTCAGTTTGTATATCAAATTGCCACTCGTTTTTTTATGGGTGTAATCTAAAAGCCATCGGATGGAGTAAATAGGGGAACAATGGTGTTGTATCCCATAATTTGATATAGGATTTATCTTACAAAAATTCTAGTAATAAACGGAGATTTTCCGGTTAACCGGCTGAATGGAGCTCTTTTCGGGATATATAAGCGGAAATTTTCCGCTTAAACAAAGAGAAATTGCTTATTTTTGGCTTTTTTGAGACGATAGCCGGAATCCTTCCGCCTATTTAAGCTAAATTAAGGGCTATTACATAATTAAGAGAACTTTCTACGCTTATTTATCAAAACAAACCAACCTGATTCCATCATCAGGGTCCGTGACGGCAGCTCTTTTGCCACATTGTATAACTATGAAAAAATAGCTCAGTCACTATACTGAGCTATTTCTAATATCCATTATTGATTGCCTGTTAAACTAGCCTTATTTGTTACCTCCATAAGCAATTCGTAATCCTTTCGATGAAACTTCACTTTCAGGTTTTACTAGAGGGAAAGATACCCGTTAAAAATTATCCTATCCCTCACTTTTGGAACTTCGTGAATACCACTTGAAGATTGCGAGACTATCTTCTTCGGCGATATCTAATACCTTAAAGCTTCTCCCTGTACCACTTGATAAAATCGACGCTTGGATAGTCGCTAATGAGCTCTGTTTCTGAAAAAGTGATTGTTGCTCTTGAAGGGCCTGAACCCTTCTCTTTTTAATTAACACTGTGACTCTACTAAAAAGACGAAAACGCAAGCCAATTTGTTTGGTTTCTTCACCCAAATGATAACCCGCATCTGAATATCTTTTGTATCCTAGAATGAAACTAATTGGAACTAACAACAAACTCCAATATGTCCAATTACCAAGAAAATAAATAAGAGGAGTGATTACAACAACCACAGGAAAAACTGCTCTTAATACATATCTAATTAAAGCTTTTTTTGGTGGTGTTGTAAAAACGGTATCGGCTTGATAATCTGAAACAAATAAACCTAAAGCGTGCTCTAGCTGATTTTTTTTCAATAAAGGAAAAAGCATGGTTGAAAATCCATCCTCTTTGTCGCCAGCTGAACCTCCAGCACTCTCAAGGTATACTGTTGTATATCCGAGTATTTGCCGAACTGGATTTTCCACCATTTTAATCGCTTGTATTCTCTTAATCGGTACAGTTAATCGTCTTCTCTCAAGTAACCCCCTGGTAATGATTAGTTCGTCACCTGATTTTTCAACTGAAAAATTAGCATACCGTAATACAACAATAAGCATTCCAACTAACCATGCAACTAATAAGAGTAAAATCGAAATTAGGACAAAGTAAACGACCATATTAATTTTAAGATAATCTTCAATTCCTTCAAAAATTAAATCGTAAGGTATAATTTCATCTACTTGTGAAAAAAAGGCGATTAAACCAGAAAAGACAATGCCTATTCCTCCAGAAGTTGTAGCCGCGATAAAAAGTTCCTTTTGATTCATTTGATAAGTATTTGTTGATTGCTCCTGTTTCTCTTGATGATGGTGCTCTTTGTTGACTTTCGTTAAACACTCCTGAAGTCGGTCTGCTTCGGTTTGAGTGATCGCAGTTAATACAGCCTCTGCTTCAGCACCTCCTCCAGCAGTCTCTACCTGTAGCTTCACCAACTTAAAGAGGCGCTGAATCACGCCAGAAGTTACATTAATCGTTTGAATCCGTTCAATTGGTATATACCGTTTTTTTCTGACAAAGACTCCATATTCGATTCTTAGCTCGTCGTCCTCGATTCGATACGTAAATCGATACCAATGCAAAATACCTGATGTTACAATTCCGACTAAAATAAGCGCCAGACCCACAACCTGTAATAAATCGACAAGCGGATTCTCACCTCTGCCACCAATAAATATAAATAGAACTAGCGGAAACAGAAGTTCACGAATCCTTTGAATAAACGTTATTACCGCAGCATACGGATGCATTCTTCTTGGCTTAGACATCATCATCATTCACCATAGCTAACTTAGAAATTAAATCTCGCAAATGATCTGCTTCCTCAAGATCTAGGGCCGGAATTTCGTGTACGGTTGCAGCAGTTGAAATTGTGACCGAGGCTAATTTATGTGCTCTTAAAATTGGCCCTTGATATGTATCGACATGTTGTACCCTTATCATAGGGATAGTCGTTCTTCGCACAACAAAAACACCTTGTTGAATATCGATTTCATGCTCTAAAACTTCATACCGCCATCTTTTCCATTTTATTTTTGGAACGAAAATAACAGTTATTATCGTTTCTAAAACAGAAGCTATGAATATGATAATCACTATCCAGTAAGGCCATTCAAAAAGATATGTTAAAACGAGAACCCCTATAACTGCAATCCATCCAACAGCAGATGTAATTAATGCTGAAATTCTCCATGCAGGTAATGCCCGCTCACTAATTTGATTTTTAGGTGCACCCCTCATTGTTCTCCTCCAATATTCATTCATGTGATTAAAGTATAATGTATTTATGCATACCAGGAAAGAATATTGGTTAATGGATTTTAAAACTAGAAGCATCTATAAATTCAATTTCAGGATACTTTTTCAGATCCTCGACAAGCTTAAATAGAGCATTGTCTTTTTGTTTAGCTTCTATCATACAGTCCATTTCATCAACACTACCCTTCACATTTGAAAGAAACCGCATGAACATAGAATCATCAATATAATCGGCATGTGCACGAAATTCTTTTTCATTTCTTGGACTGGAAATATGCATCTTTAAAGGTAACCTTGAGTGTGACCATGTTCCTACGACTCTCTCCCATTCGCTTTCCCAATCCGGAACTTCATGATGGGCAAGATGGTGATGGTAATCAAAAACAATCGGTACCGAAAGCTTTTCACATAAATATAACGTATCAAGTAGGGTAAAGGTAGTATCATCATTTTCGAGCATTATCATCTTTTGAATGGGAACAGGAATATTCCCCCAGTTTTCAATAAATTGTTCTAGCGCTCTATCTTTGTCATTGTATGCTCCCCCAACATGAATCACACAACGATGTTCACGGTCGATGTTCATGCCGCGTAATAACGCCTCATGAATCATTAAATTTTTAATCGATTGTTTGATGATCTCCTTCTGTTCTGTTGTAAATACTACAAAGTGATCTGGATGGAAACCAACCCGCATCGAGTGTTCCTTGGTGAACTCACCAATTTCTTCGAGAATATGTTTTAGTGGTCGCATAAATTTCCAATCGGACACTTCCTCATGTCCAGCCAAAGGAATTAATCTGGAGCTCAGCCTAAAAAAATGGATATCGTGAGCTGCATTGTATTTTAACAACCTAAGACAATTTTCAAGATTGCTAATCGCAATGCGTTCAAGCTTACTAATAGCAGCCTCTCGGTCTTTTATTTTTTGAAACTGAGCAACCGTCATGGTTTGGGAAGGCGAACTGTTTTGTAGATTCATACTCATTGCTACATAACCTAATCTTACAATTGTCATGAAGGCACCTCATTTATAAATAATTTTCAATTAGTATGCCCTTGTATTGCTTATAAACAAGGTCTATTTAAAATAAGAGGCGGGGTATTTGGCCGACTGAGGCTCCTTCGGGGTTAGATTTTCACATTGAGGGAAATTCAGACAGCTTGAGGGGCCAAAGAGGGAAGGCTGTCCGAAGTTGGTTGAGGTTCAGACAGCTTGAGGATCAAAAGAGAGAAAGCTGTCCGAACTTGGCTGAGGTTCAGACAGCTTGGGAGACACAAGAGAGAAAGCTGTCCGAACTTGGCTGAGGTTCAGACAGCTTGAGGATCAAAAGAAAGAAAGCTGTCCGAATTAGCTAAGGTTCAGACAGCTTAAGGATCAAAAGAGGGAAAGCTGTCCGAACTTGGATGAGGTTCAAACAGCTTGAGGGAGAACACAGATAAAGCTGTCCGAACTTAGCTTAGGTTCAGACAGCTTGAGGGAGAAAACAGATAAAGCTGTCCGAACTTGGCTTAGGTTCAGACAGCTTGGGAGACAAAAGAGAGAAAGCTGTCCGAACTTGGCTGAGGTTCAGACAGCTTGGGAGACACAAGAGAGAAAGCTGTCCGAACTTGGCTGAGGTTCAGACAGCTTAAGGATCAAAAGAGGGAAAGCTGTCCGAACTTAGCTTAGGTTCAGACAGCTTGAGGGAGAACACAGAGAAAGCTGTCCGAACTTGGCTGAGGTTCAGACAGCTTAAGGCTCAAAAGAGGGAAAGCTGTCCGAACTTAGCTTAGGTTCAGACAGCTTGAGAAAGAAAACAGATAAAGCTGTCCGAACTTGGCTTGAATTCAGACAGCTTGAACGAGAAAACATGTAATGCTGTCCGAACCTTGGTAGAATGTCCGATCGGCTGAGTTCCGTATATGTATTTGTGTTAAAAATTCGCCTAACTAATATTAATCTTTACTGTAGGCTCCTCCTTTGCAATTGGGAAGGACTGATCTAGTATGGTTGTACAGTTGGGGCAACGACTGGCTTCTGCTGGGATAGCCATGGAGCAAGCTGGACATTGTTTAGAAGTATAAGAGGATGGAGAACTACGTAGTTTATTTACTTGTTTGATGGTAATAAATGTAGCAAACGCAACAATTCCAAAATGAAAAACTGTATTCAGAAAATGACCATAATTTATCGTTGCAGCACCTGCCTCCTTTGCCTCAGATAGCGAAGCATAACGGTGTGTAGATAAATTTATGTACAAATTCGAAAAATCGACCCTTCCTACAAGCAAACCTATGGGTGGCATAATAACATCTGTTACTAACGAATCGACAATCTTTCCAAAAGCTGTCCCGATTATAACCCCTATTCCCATATCTATGACATTTCCTCTTATTGCAAATTCCTTAAATTCTTGTATCACTTTCATGCTAATCACTCCTCTATTTAAGCCTATGTTAGAAGGGAATTGGGATATGCTACAGAAATTACATTTTAGGTCACGGGCACATGTGTTATATGTGAGAAATAAAAGCGGTGAGCTTTGTTCAAGTTGGGTGTTGACTTCATCCGCCATTTCCCTAATTATTCCAACAAAAAAAAAAACAGTGCTATTACACACTGTTTTTTTTTCAGTCATATTAAGCTTCACTCTTACGGAAGTTTCTTCTCTTACTTCCAGCTTGAGTAGAAGATTGCCTATTACGATTGCGATCTCCGCCACCTGAACGGCTTTTACCTTGCTGTTGACCACCTTTATAGCGGTTACGGCCGTCGCCGCCTCTACCGCCGCCGCCAGCTCCACCTGAACGCTCTCTTTTTGAACGAAGTGGCGCTTCTTCTGTAAGCTTAATTGGTGTTTCGTCAGGCTCTTTTGTCATCATTTTGATTGCCGCAGCTACAACTGATACTGAATCATGCTCTTCTAAAAGCTCTTCTGCAGCACGCTTGTAGTAAGAGATGTTTTCGTTAGCAATTGTACTAGTCAGCTTTTCAATCGTCATTTTTTGTTGACCTTCTAATGCCTCATCAAGAGTCGGAGGAGTCAAGCGCTCCATTTTACTCTTTGTTGTTCTTTCAACATTTTTAAGTTGACCCATTTCTCTCGGGGTTACAAAAGTCAGTGCCATACCATGTTTACCAGCACGACCTGTACGTCCAATACGGTGAACATAGCTTTCTGGATCTTGAGGAATATCAAAGTTGTAAACATGTGTTACACCTGAGATATCAAGTCCACGAGCCGCTACATCTGTTGCAACTAGCACTTCAATTGATCCTTCTTTAAATTTGCGAAGAACCGAAATACGTTTTGCTTGGGTTAAGTCACCATGAATACCTTCAGCTGCATACCCTCTTAATGTTAAAGCTTCTGAAAGCTCATCAACACGGCGCTTTGTACGACCAAAGATAATAGCTAATTCTGGTGATTGAATATCTAACAAGCGAGTTAAGATATCAAACTTTTTCTTCTCTTGTGTTTCAACATAGTACTGCTTAATATTTGGCGTAGTCATTTCTTTTGTTTTTACTTTAACAATTTGAGGATCCTGCATGAATCTTTCAGCAATACGCTGAATTGGTCCTGGCATTGTTGCAGAGAAAAGTAATGTTTGGCGCTCATCAGGAATTCCAGCTAAGATTGCTTCGATATCCTCAATGAATCCCATGTTTAACATTTCATCTGCTTCGTCTAAAACAACTGTGTGTACATTTTGTAAACGCAATGTTTTACGGTTAATATGGTCAATGATTCTTCCTGGAGTACCAACAATAATATGTGGGTGTTTTTTTAATGAACGAATTTGACGGCTTATATCTTGACCACCATAAATCGGTAAGATACTCACACGGTTAAATTGACCAATTTTGTTTAATTCTTCAGATACCTGAATTGCTAATTCTCTTGTTGGAGCAACTACAATCCCTTGAACTGTGTCAATGTTGATATCGATTTTCTGAATCAAAGGAATACCAAAAGCAGCAGTCTTTCCTGTTCCTGTCTGCGCTTGTCCAATTACATCTTTACCTTCTATTGCAATTGGAATAGTTTGTGACTGAATTGGTGTAGCTTCCTCAAATCCCATTTTACTAATTGATTTCATTAACGATTCATTAATACCTAATTCTGCAAATGTTGCCAATATTTTTCAATCTCCTTTTATTTAACATATAATTACAATGAAAAAAATGACTTGTTAGACGGTAAACTTATAGATACTTGACTAACGCCTTGTTAGGTCAATTATAATGTTTCACTTCGGTCACTTCACTGTAAGGCAACTATATGTATTCCATGATCATCATAGATGAAGATTTGATACGTACGTTCTGTAATAATACCTTACACTTTTGTACCAATTGCGAAATCACCTATTTTCTCAACTCGAGTATAGGCGATTGCCAGTTCCTAGAAAGAGTAAATTTCCTATTTTTACTCTTAAAAAAAGGACAGTTCCGTAAAACGGAGATCATGCCCAAGGTTCACGTCCAATAAGTTAAACTAAGGAATGATTTTCTAAAAAAACCATCTTCCTCCTTTAACACTGTAAATGTTATCTTAACACTTCACTATCATAATTGCAATCTTGAGGCAAAGATATTTAATTATAGAGTTATTATTGGTTGCTCTTCTGCTATTTATGTAAAAATAAATAAACTTCTTTAAAAAGAATCTCTTGATCTTCACTATGACATACATGATGCTTCGATTGAGGTAATAAACAAAGCTTTTTCTCTTTCGCAATAATCTTTTCATATAAATAATGAGCACTCTTAATTGGAACTATGCCGTCACATTCTCCTTGTATGATTAGTGTAGGAATATCAATGTCCTTAAATTTAGGTCTAACTAATCGAACAAGCTTTCTAAACTCCATCGTCGCTTTCAATGGAGTATGAACAATTTTCTCTTTATACCTTATAAAAAGTTCATTTTCATTAATCGAACCTCTTACAGCATCAGCTACCATGTCTTTCACATCCGTAAACAATTGTTTTGGATTCACATAATAAACTGCCGCACTAAGTAATACAAGTTTCTTTATCGGATATTTAGATGCTAAATATCCCGCGATGATTCCTCCCATTGAAAAACCAATCACAAAGACTTCGTCACAAACATCCAGTAGCTTTTGCAATTCATCTTCAGCATGACGCAACCATTCGCTATTAGATATTCCCTTTAATTCTAATGTTTCCCCATGTCCAGGTAAGGTAGGCATGACAATTAACCAATCTGTATGCTCCTTAAGATATGTGGCTAAAGGCTCAACTTCGTACGGCGAACCTGTAAACCCATGAATACACAAACAACCTATCATTCCAATCACCCTAAAAACCGTTTTATTTTCTCTTCTATTGTTATGATATATAAACCTTTATTTTTTCAGTCAAATTTTTTTTGTAATATTTTTGTAACAAAAATGAAACATTTCCATTTTTCATACGTCTATATAGTATACGAATTAACAAGGAGGAATTAATATGAACAAATTTTTAACTTTTAGCAAAGAAAAAACAAATGAAATTATGAGTGAATTCATCCCTTATTCTATTGGCATTGCGTTTATTTTATTGGTGATTAAGCCTTTTATAAGCTAAAAAAAACACCCCATATGTTGGAGTGTTTTTTTATTGAGTTAACATATATTTTACAGGATGGTGATTTTACCTTTAAGAAGAAAAGATGCAACTCTACTTCGTTCATAATGAGTGTAAAATACCTTTCGAAAGCAACAATTTTATAAAAATCCTATTGTAGTGCATTCACTACTTCTTCTAACTTCATTCCTCGAGAGCCTTTTACTAACACGATATCATTTGTTTTTACTAAGCTTAAAAGCTGGGTTATTAACTCTTCCTTATTGTTATAAGCAAATACTTTTTCTTCCTTGAAATGTTCTCTTGCTCCCAATGCAATATGCTGAGCTAACTCACCAAAAGTAAAGACAAAATCTATTTTATCTTTATTTATTGCTTTACCTACCTCATAATGAAAGTTCTTTTCATTTTCTCCTAGCTCTAGCATATCTCCTAGAACAACGATTTTTTGTTGGTAACCATTCAAATCCTCAAGCAGCTCGATGGCAGCCTTCATTGAAGTAGGACTAGCATTATAAGCATCATTAATAATATGCACATCATCTTTACCTTTAAGTAATTCCGTTCTCATCCCTGTAATTTTCAAGCCTTTAAACCCAGTATTTATTTTATCTACTGGAACTCCAAAAAAATCAGCGAGAGCAATGGTAGCCATTGCATTATTAACATTATGCTTTCCTAGTACAGGAATGAAGAATGGATGTTCACGGTATTTATTTATCGTAAAAAATGTACCATCATTTTTTTGCTCAACAGAAGTTGAATAATAATCACAAGTATCAGAAAGTCCAAATGTAATGAATTTGACCTTTGACTTATCAACTCTCTCATTGAGAAGTGGTTCATCACCATGAAAAATGAGTGGTCCAGACGAATCTAAGCCTGCTTTTATTTCTAGCTTTGCTTCGGCAATTCCTTCCCTAGAGCCTAAGTCCTGGAGATGTGACTCACCAATATTTGTAATAATTGCAGCATCAGGCCCGGCTAAGTTAGATAGAAATTCAATTTCACCTTTTCCGCTCATCCCCATCTCTAATACAGCAATTTCAGTATCTTCCTCTAAACGAAGAATCGTTAAAGGCAACCCGATATGGTTATTTAAATTGCCTTCAGTTTTTTGAACTTTAAAGGTTGTTCCAAGGACAGACGCGACCATATCCTTTGTTGTTGTTTTACCATTACTTCCTGTAATTCCAACCACCTTAACATCTAATTGTTCTAGATAGTTTTTTGCCAATTGTTGTAGGGCTTTCAATGTATCATCAACAAAAATAAGCGGAATATCTTTTGGTGGATTGGGTTGATCCTTTTGCCATAAAGAAGCAACCGCACCTTGTTCGACCGCAGTTTTCACAAATTCATGCCCATTAAATCTTTCACCGATAATAGGAACAAACAGATTATCTTTTATAACGGTTCTTGTATCAATTGATGCACCATTGATGTTTATATTTTCTTGGGCACCTTGACCACTAACCATTTCATTGACTTCAAATAAAGTACGTTTTATCAAGAAATACCTGCTCCTTTCATGAGATAACCAACTTTATACGGGTTATCATACTATGTAAAGAAGGGTCGACTCTAGGTGGAGTCAACCTCTTTATTAAAATGATTCTTAAAATGTATACTTAATTTTTTGCTTCTCTTCATGACGCTCTATCGCAAGTTCAACAAGTGTTTCAATTAATTTCGGATATGATACGCCAGCTTCCTGCCATAATAATGGGAACATACTAAACGGAGTAAAACCAGGCATCGTATTCACTTCATTCATTAGTACTTTGCTGTCCTTCGTTAAGAAGAAATCTGCTCTTACAAGACCAGAGCAATCTAATGCTTTGAATGCTTTTATTGCTACTTCTTGGATTCGATTATGTTCATCCTCAGTAATCTCAGCCGGAATGACTAGTCCCGTATCGCCATCTTCATACTTGGCTTTATAATCGTAAAAATCTTTCTTAGGAATAATTTCCCCGACCACTGAACAAATTGGCTCATCATTGCCTAACACACCAATCTCAACTTCTCTTCCAATGATACCCTCTTCTACAATGACTTTACGGTCATATTCAAAGGCTTCGCGAAACGCCACTGCTAAGCTTGCACGATCTTGGCATTTACTAATACCAACGCTAGACCCTAGGTTTGCAGGCTTTACAAAACACGGGTAACCCAGCTCTGTTTCGATTTTATCATATGCAGCTTCAGGAGCCTTTTCCCACTCTTTTCGAATGTAAGAAACATATTTAGCCTGTTCAATCCCTGCTTGAGCGAAGACATTCTTCATCACCACTTTATCCATTCCTGCTGCAGAAGCTAATACACCATTCCCCACATAAGGAATGTTCAATAACTCTAATAAACCTTGAACGGTCCCATCCTCACCATTTGGACCATGAAGTAACGGGAAAATAACATCTATTGAACTTTCTTCCTTCACGTTGGTAAGCCCAGTTGGGAAAATTTCTTGGTTAAGTGATACTGGCGAAACAACATCTCCACCATCTGTTAACTTTAATTTCTCCACTTCCTCAACAGGGCCAAGTAGTTCAGTTCCTCGCTTCCACTCACCAGTTTCAGATATATATATTGGATGTATTTCATATTTTGATAAGTCTAGGGCCTTGATTACTGCTTTCGCGGTTTGCAATGACACTTGGTGCTCAGCAGATTTCCCTCCATATAATAAGCCTAATTTGATTTTCATAAACTTCCCCCTAACACACTTCTTCATATTTTCCTATTGTATCACTAACATAGCTTATTTAAATAGGATGATTTTAAAACATCATCTATTTAATTTGATTGTCTATTTTGTTACTGTTTTTCACCTATTGAACCCTTCTTTTATGAACATATTTAGTATATGTTTTCACTAGGCGTTTGGGCATGTCTACCGTAAAAATAAATTAGGTTGTAAGCATTCGCTATAGTTCACTTGTCGAACGTCCCGGCGCGGTCTCACTTTTCCGACTTCTAACAACTTCTGATGCCAAGACCCTAAATTTGTCCGATTTCAAACCAACTTCGGACAGATTATGTTGCCGAATGCTTAAAGCTGTCCTAATCTTGCCACTTCAGACAACTTCTGCAACCAAGAACCTAAAGCTGTCCGAACTCTTGCCTACTTCAGACAACTTCTGCTGCCAATTGCTTAAACCTGTCCGAACTCTTGCCTACTTCAGACAACTTCTGCCGCCAATTGCTTAAACCTGTCCGAACTCTTGCCTACTTCAGACAACTTCTGCCGCCAATTACTTAAACCTGTCCGAACTCTTGCCTACTTCAGACAACTTCTGCCGCCAATTACTTAAACCTGTCCGAACTCTTAACTACTTCAGACAGCTTCACCGACCAATTACCTAAAGCTGTCCGAACTCTTGCCTACTTCAGACAACTTCAGCAACCAAGAACCTAAAGCTGTCCGAACTCTTGCCTACTTCAGACAACTTCTGCCGCCAATTACTTAAACCTGTCCGAACTCTTGCCAACATTCAGACATCTTCACCAGCCAAGCACAAAAAGCTGCACATCCACTAATCAAGTGACGAACTTCAATTAACATCGATATCTATACTATAGAATTATTCGGCAAAATGACAAACCTCTAATGCATTTCCATCTCTATCATAAAATCGGAACCAGTTTACATCATCCTCTTTTTGGATTTCTTCGACTTTTACTCCATTGTCTAAAAGATGCTGGTAAACAAATTCTATATCTGAAACGTAAAAGTTAAAAAAGGCTTCTTTAAGTGGTTCGAAATCAACTGTTTCTGCTTGGCGAAGAGTCAGTGGTGTTTCACCGATATTTAATGCTGCATAATTTCCACGTTCCCACCTTAATGAGAACTTTAAAACTCCTGTATACCATTCGATTGCTTCGTTTAAATTATGTACTGTTAAAAACACTGTATCAATTCTCTTAAACAATTGCTCCATGATATATATTCCCCATTTCTCACTATTATTTGATTATAATAGTTCGACAATCCAAGGCTATCTCCTTTATTTCCTGACCCATGCGTCTGTATCATAACCTCTCACTTGCCAATACCCTAGATGTGGCTGGTCGGTTATTTCCATTCTTACTAGCCATTTCACAGATTTATAGGCATACATCTTTGGCACAATTAATCTGACTGGACCACCAAATTCGGAAGGAATGACCTGGCCATCCATTAACACCGCAACCATCACATCATCCATTTCCGCTTGCTTTAGAGCTAAAGCATCGGTATACACCCCATCACCGGAATAGAATTTGATATACTTACCATTCTGTTGTACACCCGCTAATTCTAATAGCTTCCTCAACGGAATTCCCTCATAGGTAACCTGATGAACAGACCACCCTGTCACACAATGAAAATCAGAAACTTGAACCTCACGTTTAATCTTCAAAAATGATTGCCAAGTGAAAAGCTGCGGATGATCAACTAACCCATCAATTTGAAAGTACCAATTTTGATCAGTAAAGTGAGGGATCTTGGTGACTGTATAGGCCCTAAATTCCCCCTTCATCCCACCACCTATTGGCGGCCTAGACTCCTTGGCGGGTATAGGGAAAGGTCTTAAGTCATTTTCCAATGGTTTTTCGAGTATTTCATTATAGGCCATTCCCCCATTAAAAAGGGTTCGTTTAAGCCATTGGTAAATGGCAGGACCAATAACAACTACAGCTGCTAGACTAATAGAATACTTAACAAATTCCCTTCTATTTAATTTCTTACCCGTAAATGAAGAGTTATCTTTTTTCCTTCTACTTAAGATCAACTTAAGTCTAGTGATAATATGGTATAAGATGAATGGGACACTTAACCAGGTTACATAATCATGAAGCGATAATGCTAATTTCGACATGACTGCAGGTATACTTTTCTCGAAAACTAGCAATAATCCGCTAATGCTCCATAAGGTAAGTATGGACAACGTAATAACTAAATTCACTTGTTTACCTAGACTATTTCCAATAATCTTCCAGTGTTTTTTTAAGTACGGAAAATAACCGATAAAAACTAATATAGATAAAAACCCTGCAACGATATGTATATTGATTATACTTACACGATAGTCTGCTAGCGTTCCACGAAGTGCGGGTAAATAAATGGCGATACCTGTGATAAACAGAAACAAAATAATCCAGCCATTATAACTATGAAGCTGCTTTAGCTTTTTCCACATAGTAATCCCCCATTAGTTTAGATAAGAAAAACTAGCACGCTTTAAACGGCTAGCTTTTGCTTTTACTCTTTTTATTGTCAATCATTCCTTCCCATTCATAAAGGCCACCTTTCAAATGGGAAATAGACGAGACTTTGTGCTTCTTTTTGATCATTCGGGCAGCATTCTTGCTTCTGATTCCGGTTTGACAATAAAGTATAATTTCTTTGTCTTCAGGTATCATTTCATTTTTCCTTTTCAAATGGGAAATTGGAACATTTATTGCCCCTGGCAGGTGCTTTGCTTTGTATTCATATGGCTGTCTAACATCAATTAGCACCACATCTTTCGGACGCTTTAGTTTTTTCTTTATTTCCGCTTCATTTAAGTTAGTTAGTCCTTTTACAGGCTTTAACCGATCATAGGTGATATATATACACACACATAATAAGATAAGACTAATAATCGTTTGCACTACTTCCACTCCTTGGTGATTTTTGTCGATTCTTTTATTTCCCGTAAAATATTTAGATAATTCAAACTTCTATCCGATAATGTGATAAAGTAGATATATACTAACACCCCAAATAATAAGGGCAGAAATTTTATTCACAATGGTCATCATCTTCCCAGTCTGATCTATTTTCCCTACATATCTCCCAGCAAGGGCCAATCCAATAAACCAAAGCCATGACACGATAATTGTTGATCCTGTAAAAATAACCTTTTCTACTCCTTGATAAGCAAGTGAACTCGTTCCAATCACTCCTATTGTATCTAAGATTGCATGTGGATTTAATAATGAAACTGACATTGCAAAAATGATTTGTTTTTTAATAGATAAGGGCTTGTAGTCAGCCTTCTGACTTGGCTTACTTTTCCAGATTGCCCAACCCATATATGCTAAAAACAAAATACCCACAACAAAAATCGATAGTTTTAGCATCGGAAAAGTTAACAGAATGACAGATACTCCCATGACAGCTAGGATAATAAGTAATGTATCACACAAAGCTGCAGTCACCACAACAGGAATGGCATATGCAAATTTCGGTTGGTTTGCTCCTTGGTTAAAGATAAACACATTCTGAACTCCTAATGGCAAAATTAGACCGAACGCAAGTATCATTCCATGTAATATTATAGCTATCATATTTTCACCCTACCATGTTATTTTCTCTCATTCTATTGTATATTATTTTATTAGAAATTGCGTTATTATAGACGAAGAGCTTAAACTATTATCTGCTGTATCTTGGAGGTGTCAGATTCCCCACGTGAAAAAAAGTAACCGATTGAGATCTATTTCAGGATGGATTCTCCTTAGCTATTTACTCACCCTTATTTACTGGATGCTTCTTGGGTTTTCTCGCACACCAAGAGAGCATTATTCATATAATTTAATACCTTTTTCTACTATTAATAATTATTTTAGTTATTACTCTCATTATCCATTATCCATTTGGTTAATTAATATAATAGGCAATATCGCTGTTTTTGTCCCATTTGGACTTCTCATCCCCCTATGGAAAAAGCGTTTTTTGAAATTCCGCTCATTTATTTTGCTATTCCTGATTGGAATTACGATATTGGAATTACTTCAGCTTTATTTTCGAGTTGGTAGCTTTGATGTTGATGATATTATTTTGAATTCTCTTGGCGCTTCCATCGGGATACTTATTTTAAAAGTAATCTTAAAAATAAAATCAAAAGTTCATATTATATAATATCAACACTGAAAATAACTTAGTTAGCGGAGTTCCATGAGCTGCGATCCACTTGCTTTCCGCGGGGTGGTCCGTGAGCCTCCTCGTCGCCAGGGGCGGGCTCCTGTGGGGTCTCACGAGACCACTCGATCCCGCAGCAGGAGTCAAGTGGCTCTCCGCACATTCCTCACTTAGGAAGTACACTTTTTTCATTCTCCATGTTACAAATACTCATTCACATGAAAGTCTAGCCACATTAAAAAAGAGTCCTCTTTGGACTCTTTTTGTTTATAGTATTTGTGATAAAAACGCCTTTGTTCTTTCGTGTTGAGGGTTGTCAAAGAGTTCCTCTGGGGTTCCCACTTCAACAATTTCACCAAAATCAAACAGGATGATTCGGTCTGCAACTTGGCGAGCGAATCCCATTTCATGTGTAACAACAAGCATTGTCATCCCAGATTCAGCTAACGTCTTCATAACATCTAATACTTCTTTTACCATTTCTGGATCAAGGGCAGATGTAGGCTCGTCAAACAACATGATTTTCGGCTGCATAGCAAGGGCTCTAGCAATAGCTACACGCTGCTGCTGTCCTCCGGAAAGCTGACCTGGATACTTATCTGCTTGTTCCGGAATCCCAACTCTTTCTAATAGTTCCTTCGCAATCTTCTCTGCCTTGTTCTTCTTCCACTTTCTTACCCAAATTGGCGCTAATGAAATATTTTTCAAGATTGTCATGTGTGGAAAAAGATTGAATGATTGAAACACCATCCCTGTTTCTTTCCGAATTTCCTCAATATTTTTAATATCATTTGTAAGGTCAATACCATCAATGTTTATAGTTCCTTGCTGAAATTCCTCAAGAGCATTAAGCGTGCGGATAAAGGTTGACTTACCAGACCCCGATGGACCTAAGATAACAACTACTTCTCCTTGTTTAACGGTAACATCTACATTTTTTAACACATGTAGATCTCCGAACCATTTATTAAGTCCTTTGACAGTAACGATATCTTCTCTTTCTTCAAGTGGCGTGGTTAATTTTTCTACAGCAAATAAACTATCCATATGTTACCTCTCCTTCCCTTTAGCGTTTTCCTAATCCTACTGACGCTTCTAGACGCTTACTCACATGTGACATTAAATAACAGAAGATAAAGTAGATTACAGCAATAAAGACTAATACTTCCATTTGCTTTCCTAAAAACTCGGGGTTAGCAATTAGTTTCTTACCCATACCAAGTAAGTCTGTTAAGCCTACAATCGCAACCAATGATGTATCCTTAAAAATTGAAATGAATTGGCCAACCATCGCTGGTATTACAGCTCTTAACGCCTGAGGCAAAATGATTAAGCCCATCATTTTTGGTTGATTTAATCCCAATGCTTGTGCCGCTTCAAATTGCCCTCGTGGAAGTGACTGTAAACCACCTCTAATATTCTCTGCTAAATAGGCTGCACTAAACAGAGTGAAACCTACCATCGCTCTCACGACATTATTGATTTCAACTCCATCCCCTAAGAATAATGGAAGCATCAGTTGTCCAACAAATAAAACAGTTATTAACGGTATTCCACGAATAAACTCAATATAGATTATACAAAACCACTTCACAACTGGAAGCTTACTTCTTCTGCCTATTGCAAGCAAAACTCCGATTGGAAATGAACAAACTATTGAAACACTCGCTATTAGTAACGTTAATAAAAACCCGCCCCATAATCCCGGTCTTACAGCAGGTAACACTCCAAAGCCATTAAGCAACGTAATGAATATTGGCACAAATAAAATCCATAAAGTTAGGACACCAATCTTCATTTTCGGAATTTTAGGCCCTACGAAGTAAGTGACTAACATTAAAGCAATATTCATTCCAAGCAATAATCTTGTATTAAAGGTAACAAAGGGTACGACAGCCATGATAAACATCAGAACACCAATGGTTATCGCTACATGTCCAATTGACCCTTTCCATATTCCCCATGATGCTCCTAATAAAGCTGATAATAATGCAAGCCCCGTCCAAATTCGCCAAAGTTCCTCAACTGGGTATTGCCCGACCATTAATAATCTGAAGTTCACTGAGATAACTGACCAATCTGCAGCAATTATAAATCCTGCTGTTTTATAGATAATTGTTCCTGCAACGACTGAAGCAACAATTGTTAAAATAGAGTTTAGCCAACTACTAAATAAGTTTGCTTTTATCCAACCAGCAAAACCAAGAGATGAGTTAGGCG
Organism: Litchfieldia alkalitelluris; assembly: GCF_002019645.1. Taxonomy (GTDB): domain Bacteria; phylum Bacillota; class Bacilli; order Bacillales; family Bacillaceae_L; genus Litchfieldia; species Litchfieldia alkalitelluris. The sequence goes on from NZ_KV917374.1 coordinate 129,041, forward strand.
GTTTCATTGCAACAGTTTCACTATTTTTATTTACTTCAAGCTGCTCCAATTACCCTCACCTACCTTTCTACCAATTGGAATTTTTTATTAAAGAAATTCATAAATAACGAAGTGAATAAACTAAACGTTAAGTACACTAAAATCATAATAAAGATCGATTCAACTGCACGTCCTGTCTGGTTCATGATCGTTCCACCAACACTTACAATATCTTGGTAACCTACAGCTACCGCTAAACTTGAGTTTTTGATCAAGTTTAAATACTGACTTGTTAATGGAGGGATGATGATTCGAATCGCTTGTGGGAAGATAACAAGTCTTAAGGCTGTTGAATTTTTAAGACCTAACGCTTTTGCTGCTTCCACTTGCCCTTTAGGAACACCCATAATCCCAGCACGTACAATTTCTGCTATAAAGGTTGAAGTATAGATGACAAGTGCAACTAAGATAGCTGCAAATGTTTCTGAAATTGTATAACCACCGACAAATCCTTTTCCTTGCACAACTGGTGTTGTGACTGTCACTGGACCTGTACCAGTGATGATAAAAGCTACTAAGAAAGTCACAAGAAGACCTACAAAGGCAAAAATAACTGGATATTTCTGCTTGCCTGTTTCAACTTCCTTTTTCATTAAAAATTTATAAAGAAAAGTTGCAACTACAATACCAACAATAGCTAAAATCCCCCACAACAGTGAACTCCCATGTGTTTCATACCAAGGAATTGCCGTACCACGGTTCGAGAAAAAAATAGGGCCTAATTTTACCGCTTCTTCGATCCTTGGCAATGTAAGGAATACCGCAAAATACCAAATGAAAATTTGTACTAGTAAAGGTGTATTACGGAATACTTCGATATAAACTGTTGCAAGCTTGCTAACAAGCCAGTTATTTGATAATCTAGCAATCCCAATAAATACACCTATGATACTTGCCAAAATAACTCCAAAAAACGCAACGCGTAGTGTGTTTAATAATCCCACTAGAAAAGCTTTGCTATATGGATCTGTTGGTGCATATTCAATTAACGATTCAGAGATAGAAAAGGATGCAGTATTTTTTAGGAAGTCAAAACCCAACTTCATACCCATCTGACTTAATCCAGACAAAGCATTTGTAATAAAATAGTAACCGGCAATGAACACAGCTACAGTAAACAAAACTTGTAGCAGAATTGGTATTATTTTTTTATCTCGCCAAAAAGGAGTAGTAACAGTCGAAGTGTTTTTGGCCATTATACTGTCCACCTTTCAAGAAAAAATAGACCTGCCATAGAGATCAGCTCAGGATAGCAGGCCTTTTAAAACTGTTTACATATATCCTTTTATTAACGGAATGGAGGAGAGTATAAAATCCCACCATCTGTATAAAGTGAATTTAATCCACGTTCTAATTTGAATACAGAATCAGCACCTAAATGACGATTAAAGATTTCACCATAGTTACCAACCTGCTTAATCACTTGATATGCAAAATCGTTGGATAAACCTAACTGCTCTCCAAGATTACCTTCTGTACCTAATAGACGCTTAATTTCTGGGTTTTCACTTGTTAAGAACTCATCAACGTTTGCAGATGTAATTCCAAATTCCTCAGCTTGAATTGTTGCTAATACGATCCATGTTACAGCATCGTACATTTTATCATCTCCACCTTTTACAGATGGCCCAAGTGGTTCTTTCGATAAGTTTTCAGATAAGATTTTATGTGCAGAAGGATCTGCCATGATTGATTGACGAGAAACTAGACCTGATTTATCAGTTGTCCAAGCATCAATACTTCCCGCTTCATATGCTGCCACTACAGCATCTGCATTATCAAAAACTACCGCTTCATAGTTGATACCAGCAGCACGCATTTGGTCAGCAAGGTTCAACTCAGTTGTTGTACCAGTTTCAACTCCAATACGAGCTCCCTCTAAATCTGCAATACTATTAATTCCGCTATCCACAGGTACCATAAGCCCTTGACCATCATAGAAAGTTACAGGAGCAAAGTTTAATCCTACTTCAGTGTCACGGTTTGTTGTCCAAGTAGTGTTACGTACTAACACATCCACTTCACCTGTTTGAACAGCTGTAAAACGCTCTTGCGCTGATAAAGGACGGAATTCAATTGCTTCAGAATCACCTAAAATCCCCGCTGCAATTGCTTTTGCAAAATCAACGTCAAAGCCAGTATTTTTACCATCCGTTCCCACATAACCAAATCCTGGTAATGTATCGTTTACACCCGCTACTAGTTTACCTCTTGACTTGATTGTATCTAATACAGATTCACCACTTGCCGCAGGTGCATCACCAGATCCGTTATCAGCTGGTTTTTCATCCGTACCAACCTCGTCACTCGTACATCCAGCTAATGCTAGGATAGCTACCATAAAAATACTTAACAAAAATGCCAATGATTTTTTCAATTCGTTTCCCCCTTTTTATATGTTGTAAATATCAGCCTTTCTGTGATTACTATCAAAACCCAGAAGACCAATAATAATACCAATGTAAGATAAGAGATTAATAGATATTAAATCTCCAACACTTCTACAGTATCTAAAGTGCCTTATGTGAGATAATATCACGCCTAGTGTTATGTTAATTATTATACAGACTTTTCAGATATATGCAAATAATTTTTCTATTTAAATATATAAAATATTCTGATATCTAATGTTTTATTATCTGACTATGGTGTGAACCGCTTACAAAACACCATGATAAATTCTTTCTAGACACGAAGTTTATGGAGGTATATCATTGCCAAAGTTACTTTTCAGAATATTCTATAGTTTAATTATATTATTTAAATATACCTCTATTCCTATTATCTTTACACCAGTTGATTTTCTTGTAAAAAAACCTTCCATATCGCACTTGTTCAATTCTACTCCAAAAGTCTTACCTCCCTTAGGTAGAACTACTGACTAAAGATACCCTTATTCTCTGATTGCTCAATCCTTTTATCCATCTAAACTTATAGTAACAACAAAGCGAAAGGATGAACCAAATATGACAAACCAAAAAGTGATTATGATTACTGGAGCCTCTAAAGGATTAGGGAGAGCATTAACACTTGCATTCGCAGAAAAGGGATATTCTCTTGCCATTTGCGCACGAGGACTCGAAAAATTATTACAGGTAAAGAAGGAGGCATTAGAAAAAGGAGCGCAGGAAGTGTTAGCGATACAAGCAGATGGTGCGAAAGAAGAAGATGTAGATCGTTTTATCTCAATCACAGAAAGTGCTTTTGGAAAGATCGATGTATTAATTGTTAATGCGTCTATCTTCGGTCCTGGGCCTACATTGCTGTCTGATTATCCGGTAAATGAGTTAAAACAGGTCTTAGATGTGAATATTCTGCACCCATTCCTGACTATTCGTCGTGTGTTACCAGGAATGATAGTGAATCAATCTGGGAAGATCTTCGCAATTACTTCAGAAGCCGGAAAAACAGGTTTTGCGACATGGGGGGCATATGGCATCTCCAAGTTTGCAGTCGAAGGGCTAATCCAAACATGGTCAGATGAACTTGAAGGAACGAATATATCCATCAGCTTAATCGATCCAGGAGAAATGGATACAGAGATGCACCATATTGCAGTTCCTGATTGCGATTATGAGCTTAGTGCTCCTGAAGAAGTTGCAAAGGTCATTCGATTTCTTGCTTCTAGTGACGCACAATTTATTCATGGACAAAGAATTCAAGCTCAGCAATTTCAGGGAGGAGAAACAATATGAACACGATTGCACCATCAAACCAATTCTTTATTCCAGATCATCTTAATGCCTCATTACCACCTGAGGCATTAGGTAAAAGGCGTTCTGATATAAAAATGCTTGTTTTGAATGCTAATAACCAACAAACTAATCATTTCAAGTTCAATGACTTAGTTTCCTTATTTGAGTCAGGAGATGTATTGGTTTTTAATAATAGTAGAACCATTCCAGCTGTGCTTAATGGGTCTTTAAATCACAAAAAAGTAGAAATTAGACTATCTCGAAAATTATCAGATGCAAAATGGGAGGCACTTATTTTAGCAGAGGACTTTGAGGACGGAGATATCATTTCATTTCCAAATAGGGTTACAGCTGTTATTAACAAGAAAACTGAATCAATCCTTTCCACGTTACTCTTCTCGATTAAAGGAAATCAATTATTGGATTTTATCTATAAAAATGGAAAGCCGATTCGATATGAATATATTACAAAACCTTTGCCACTAGAATTTTACCAGACAGTGTATAGCTCGGTCCCTGGTTCTGTCGAGATGTGCTCTGCTGGAAGAGCATTCACATGGGAAATGCTACATCAGCTTAAGAGCAAAGGAGTGAAGCTAGCTTTCTTGCAACTTCATACCGGATTGAGCTATTACGGAAACGACCAATGGCCAGAGCCTAACAAGCATCCAGAATGGTATCACATACCTACTGAAACCGCAGAGATAATTAATCGAGCTCATAAAGAGAAAAAAAGAGTCATTGCTGTTGGTACAACTGTAGTAAGAGCTTTGGAGTCTTCTATTTCAAATCACAAAGTCGGAAGTAGTTCAGGATGGACGACAATCTATATCAACAAACACTCGACCATTCAATCTGTTACTGGTTTGATTACCGGGTTTCATGAACCCGAGGCTAGTCATTTAGATTTATTAACTGCCTTTATTTCAGAAGATTATCTTATCAAAAGTTACAATGAGGCGATTGATAAAGGCTATCAATGGCATGAGTTTGGAGATTTAAATTTAATATTACATGATGGAAATTCATAATGAATTTCCATCATATCGGAATATCAACCGCTAGCCCTGATGAAACCTTATACTTTTATAGCACCTTTTTCGGATTCGAAGAGATCAAAAGATTTATGTTTAACAATGAACTCCTGATTTTCATAGCGCACAATGGATTTTTACTCGAAATTGTTCATGAGCCATCAACGAAGACTTCTCCTACAATTCATATTGCTTGGGAGGTAGAGGATCTTCAAGGAAAAATAATAGAGTTGGAAAACAAGGGATTACTTCCTATCGAAGGGCCTTATAGAATCGGAAAGATGTTAGTCGTTTTTTTCAAGGGAATAAATGGGGAAATCTTAGAATTAGTAGAAAAAACCTGATCTTCATCCAAGGAAGACAGGTTTTTCACTTTAAGAAGACAGACCAAATTTCATTGCAAAAATGGCAGCTTGTGTTCGATCAGCTAATTGTAGTTTCCCCAGGATATTCGATACATGAGTTTTAACCGTTTTTTCAGATATCACAAGGCTTGATGCAATCTCTTTGTTGCTTTTCCCCATTGAGATCTGAATCAGGACGTCTTTCTCCCGCTTTGTTAACTGCTTTACTAGCTTCTCCTCTTCCGTTTCCTTTGCAGTAATTCTCGTTAGAACGTATTTTGTCACCTTATTATGCAGCTTACTTTCTCCACTATGAACAGCCCTAATTGTTTCTGCTAATTCATCCGGTTCAATATCCTTTAACTGGTAGCCACTGGCACCCGCTTGTAGTGCTGGTATCACATGCTCCTGATCAGCAAAGCTTGTTAATATGATCACTTTAGTTGTTGGAAAAAGAGTGGTGATTTCCCTTGTCGCCTCAATTCCATTTTTCTTAGGCATAATTAAATCCATTAATACTACATCTGGTTTTGTATCTTCTACGACCTTCACTGCTTCTTCGCCATTTTCAGCCTCTGCGACAATTTCTAAATCTTTTTGTGATTCTAAAAAATACCGTAGTCCCTTTCTAACCACATGATGATCATCCACTAACACCACTTTTATACTCATGCCTTTGCCCCCATTCTATAAACCTAGAAAGACGGTAATTTCCGTCCCTATATTTTTTTTACTATTGATACTGATGCTACCTCCAAGTTTACCAACACGCTCTTGCATGGTTTTAAGGCCATAGCCAGAGACTAGATCATCCTGATTTTTATCAAACCCACAGCCCTCATCTGAAATAACCATTTTGACGAAATCCTTAACCGTAAAAATAATCTTTACATCATCGCTCATTGAGTGTTTTTTCACATTGTTAAGAGCTTCCTGCCCCACTCTCCAAAGACACTCTTCAATGGGATTAGAAAGGTTAAGAATACCATGTAATTCAATATCAACACTTAACTTAATAAGCTCACCATACCGTTTTAATGCAGTAAGTAACCCTTGTTCTAACCCTTCAGGCCGGAGTTGCCAAATTAACTTTCGCATTTCCAATAAGGCTTCAGAAGATAAGGCTTGAATCTCGACAAGCGGGTTTATTATTTCCTCTTTATCCGCTCTCGCCTGAAGTCCTTTTGAAATAAGTGTAATGGAAAATAACAACTGATTAACTGAGTCATGTAAATCTCGTGCTAGTCGGTTTCTTTCCTCCATTAATGCAAGTTCCGTCCGGTGTTGTTCAATTCTATTTTTTTCAGCGATAAGGGCAAAATGATAGCTAATTTGCTTTGATATCATTTCATCAAGTTCTTCAAGTGTTTCGCCGTATACAATCAACTCTACTCGACTCTCACCAACTACTTCTTTTAGAGAGATGGAAGAATCTTGGCTATCTCCTTCTTTTTCACATTGATGATCTAATGTAATGGCAACCCCTGTCCATGGGAATAAACGAGCTAAACACTGCACTCCATGCTTAAGAAGGGATTTGTTATCATTTAACTCATTCATATTAGCCATCCACTGACTAAATGCATGAAGATACTTTGCTTTTTTCTGCTCATATTCATATAACTTCATTCGGTAACATGTTGCACCAACCTGTAGTGCAATCGTTTCTAAAATTTCAAGCTCCTCAGTTGTAAAATGAGTTTTGTATGGTGAAGAAACATTAATTAAACCATACGTTTCATTTCCCGCTTTAATCGGAATTGTCGCATGATGAGTAATTCCCTCAGTACTTCCCCAATTTTCCTCCATCGCTCGTTCTAACCTTTGGCACTCGATCATATTAACCGCATTCCTTAGCTTTCCGTTCCTACATTTTTCAAGGCACCAACAATCCTCTTTACACATAGGAAGGAAATCATTAAAGCTCAGTCCATCGGGTAGGTTATAATAAGCGACTAATTGATGTCTTAAATCATTGACTAAGAATACCCAACCCGTCTGAAATCCTGTAACCTTTAAGAGCTTTTCCAATACGATTTGTAACATTGAATTCAAATCTTGACCTTCATGAAGGATCGTCGAAATCTCTCTTAAAATATTTCGATCATTCATATTTATCTCCCCTAAGTTCATACTCCCTTTATTTTACTATGCCTTGAAATTCTTTTGTTGCTTTCTTATGAATGATTTCTTCTACAACTTTTGGATGAAACCCTTTGTTTTATGAGTAAAAGTACACAACATCTACATAATAAGTTGTATATCAAAAGAAAAGCGGAAGGCGCCCTCTATCGGCGACGGAGCTAGGCACCATAACTAGGTTCAGATTATTTATATGTATCTTTTAAAAAGGCTCTTTTCTGAAAGATTGTTGCTAAATGACCTGTTTTTCGGTAGGTTACATTATTTCACTAGATGTTATGGTTAAAATTCAGGAAAAAAAGCTACCACTGTACTTAGTTCATAGTGAGTTTAAAAGACCTTTAAAAGCAACAAAGTATACGAAAACAACCTTAAAAAAAGTAGGGATTAAAAAATGTGGAATGCGTTCTTATGGGGCAGCGTGGCCGGTTCTGCCTTATTTGCAGGAGCGTTAATAGGACTTTTTTTTAACATTAAAAAGCGATGGATCGCAGCAATAATGGCATTCGGTACAGGGGTATTAATCGGGGCTGCATCTTTTGAGTTACTCGAGGATGCAATACAAGAAGGAGGAATCCTTCCCACCTCGTTCGGTTTCTTACTTGGTGCTCTATTATTCACAGTTGTTGATCTTCTCATTTCCAACAAAGGGGGAAAAGAACGAAAGCGATCTGGTGAAAATCCAAGGGGACATTCCGGGTTAGCTATTTTCATTGGTACTCTTTTCGATGCGATTCCGGAATCGATCATTATCGGATTAAGCATACTCGAAAACCATACGGTCAGTCTTCTATTAGTGATCGCCATCTTTATTAGTAATTTCCCTGAAGGTTTATCAAGCAGTGTTGGGTTAAAAAAAGACGGTTACTCTAAAAAGAAAATTCTCTTTCTTTGGCTGTTTGCTTTAGTCCTATCTGGAATGAGCTCCTTAGCTGGATACACCTTATTTAAAGATGGCTCATCTATAATTATAGCCGGAATCGGTTCATTTGCTGCCGGTGGAGTAATCGCCATGGTATCATCCACCATGTTACCTGAAGCATTTGAAGAGGGCGGACCTGTTGTTGGATTTATAACTGCCTTAGGTTTATTATTTTCGCTGATTCTAAGCTCACTATAAAATTGAAAACAAGCATGCCCATTAAAAAGGAAGTTATTGGCATGCTTAATTTAGATCCAGCAGTTCTTCCTCCTGAGCTTTTAAGATTGCTTGAATTCGATCAGGAACCTCCATTTTGGAATAGATGGAAGAGATATAATTTTTCACTGTTCCTTCTGTTAAATATAATCCTCCGGCTATTTGACGATTATCCTTACCCTCTACAAGTAGTCGCAAGACATCTAGTTCTCTGTCCGTTAAACCATAGCCTACTTTCTTCAATTTTTCTTTCTACTAATTGCTGGGATGGAACCAGAAGTCCATTCAGCAACCATCAGTTTTGCTACAACCGGGGAATATGGGGTTCACTCAGATACAATTCCTTTTAGTTGGCTTGTAACATTTGCCATAACTACTTTTATTCTTGCAATATATTCTTTGATACTTTTCTACAGACATAATAAAAAAGTTCATTCAGAAAAAATGAACACTACATTTCTACTATGATTATATTTAAAAATTCTTATTGACAGTTCTACAAATATATCTTAATATTATCTCAATCAGTTAAATATGTTTCTCCTAAAGGGGAGTAGCTTTTACAGCAGAGTCGTCATTTCGGAGTTTAATTACTCTCGGCTTTGTTGGCAACTTTTACGTTGTTAGCAAGACCTTTACCAATCGGTAGAGGTCTTTTTGTATCTTTCAAAACCTTTGCCAATTATTATGGTGAGGGTTTTTTTATTTGGATAATTTAGACTTCGATTAGGAGGCTAACGAATGACTAATAAAAAAAGATTACAAGATGCGATATCAAAGGAAGCTGAACAGTTAGCTGCAATTGTTAAAGCGAATGGACTCACCCATCGTGACACAGTATTACAAAGCCAGAAGCTAGATACACTTATCTGGAAGTATCAATACGATCGAAGGGAGCAATTAAAATGAAAAAAAGCCATCAATCTTTATCAATGCTAATTAATAGAAATATAGAAGAATTATTAAGAGATAAAGCGCAGATTGAAAAGATCGAAAAGCGAATTGAAGATCGCATAGTGAAGAATAAAACAAAATAACTGGAGGGAATTTAAATTGATACTAAGGAAATACTTGTCTCTTATAGGAATAGGTTCAGCAAAAATCGATCTTATCTTATCTAAAGAAACGTATACGCCTGGTGAACTTATTCATGGTTACTTCCTTTTAAAAGGAGGAACCATTGAGCAACAGTTGAAACGAATTGATTGTGACTTGGTAAGAATTCATGAAGGTAAAGAAGAGGAAGACATTCTCGACTCTACGACCATTTTGACGTCGACACTTCTTCATTCAGAAGAAGCTGATAAAATTCCTTTTTCATTCAAACTACCAAATGGGTTGTCACCTTCGGATCAACAAACATCTTACCGTTTCAAAACAAGATTATATTTTAAAGAAGGCGCAAAAAGTATCGATCAAGACTTAATTCAAATCGTTTAATATGAAAAGTTCAGGGTGCCCGCCTATCGGCAACAGGCATAAGACGAGCGCTGACAGAAGCCAAGGTTTTCGCCTTCCGAAGCGATTGGCTTATGACCCCGATCCGGTGGCACCTGGAGCTAGACACCAAAACTAGGTAAAATGTTTATGCATTCCGCAATGATAAAAAAGTATGTTAGCTTTTAAGGTAGGTGATGCTTTTGTTTAAATATTTCAAACGATTAAAGTTTATCCTTAAATTTTGGAGGTTCATTCCTTTTTTAAAAGATTTCTTTCTCACTAAAGAGGTGCCATCACATCATAAGGTACTTGGAGCACTTATCATTTTAACTTATGCATTTTTCCCATTTGATTTGATTCCAGATTTTCTAGCCTTTTTTGGGATCATTGACGATGTGGTTCTTGCCACTTTTGTATTAGAAAGATTCGTAAAAATTGCACCACAAACCTTAAAGGATAAATATAAGCTTGGGTAACATTTAATTAATTATAGATAGGTATATTAGGGGGCAGAATTTAATTGGAATTTTCATTATTAGTTGAGTATGGTTGGGTATTATTGGTCTTAATTTTATTGGAAGGTTTATTAGCTGCTGATAATGCTTTAGTATTAGCAATTATGGTAAAACACCTTCCAGAAGAAGAAAGAAAAAAGGCTTTATTTTATGGTTTAGCCGGAGCATTTGTTTTTAGATTAGCTTCGTTGTTCATGATTTCATTTCTTGTTGACGTATGGCAAGTCCAAGCGATTGGAGCGCTATATTTATTATTCATAGCAGCTAATCACATCTTTAGAAAATTACTATTGAAGAAAAAAGATGATGGGGCACCTGTAAAGGAAAAAAAGAAATCAGGTTTCTGGGGAACTGTATTCAAGGTAGAGTTAGCTGATATCGCATTTGCTATTGACTCAATCTTAGCTGCAGTTGCATTAGCAGTAACATTGCCACACCTGCCAATTGGAGAAATTGGGGGAATGAACGCAGGACATTTCATTGTTATATTCCTTGGTGGTTTTGTTGGTTTAGTTATTATGCGATTTGCTGCACATCTGTTTGTCGACTTATTGAAAAAAAGACCTTCTCTGGAAATAGCAGCATTTATGATTGTTGGAATGGTAGGGGTTAAGTTAGTAGTTCTGACACTATCTCACCCTGATATAGCGATCATCCCATATGGCTTTGCACATTCTTACACTTGGAAAATAATCTTCTATTCAATCTTAGTTTCGATCGCAGTTGGTGGTTGGTTCTTATCTAAAGAAAAAGTAGAAGCTCCTGTTGAAGAAGTAAAAGTGAACGGCTAGATAGTTGATGGAGACCTTTTAGGGATACTAGAAGGTCTCCTTTTTCATACAGTGGCATTTTGTAAATATAGGTTATCGATTTTTTGATGGAGTTTTGATTATTATATATTGTAAAGAACGGAGTATCTTTTTATGGATAATCCGTTCTTTTTTAAATATAGGCAGTTATAATTTAGGAGAAAAGATGCCACTCTACTTAATCATCATGTTTTTTCAAAAAACTTTAAAATAAACAATGAATAGGAAAACAGTCTAAATTAATGTAATATTATCTAAGTCTTCTACTTGTTTGGCCTCTAATCTTTCTAATACTCTTCTTTTTCGATATAACATCATTGCTGCTTCAGCTGTATCTTGAATCGTCGATTTATTTATATATGCACCAAATAGGATACCGGCAACTGGTATAAGCTGAAATAGCTTCTTCCATCCGAAATTATCTCTATATGTAGTTAATACCTCTCTCCAGCCCTGTAACTGTGACATCATTTGTGTATTGCTTTTCCGATCGTTAAACAAACTCAACTCTTCTAATATAGCTTTCTTTCCGACTATATCAGAAGATGAAAACTGCAAACATTTCACAACAAAAATTCGCTCATCTTTTTCTTTGGGATTGTATCCATAACATAGTGCGATTTCTTGGATTGTCTTTAATGTAATACCTAGCATTAAAGGTATGTCTATAGCTAACGTAAAAATGCCACCAATCCCTGTTGTCCCCCCTTGAATCATCGCTGTTTTAGCACTTCTACTACTTATCTTCTGAGCTGCTACATCCATCTTATCTATTTCAAGTTTGGACACTTCTTCTATAGTAGTCTCATTCCCGAATTGTTTACTTAAGACCCGCTTTTCATCAACGAGATAACTTCCTCCAGACTGAACATAGTTACCTAATTCATCAATTGCAATTCCAATTTTATCGTGAATGAACTTGGGTGTCACTTTATCTAAAATCATAAAAGGCACTCTGCCTAGCTTTTCCCAAAACCAAAGACCTTTTTGCTCCCGCTCCCATTTTTCTATTTCCTTTAATTTTTTTTGCAAGTCTATAACTGACTCCATCTGATAATACCTCTCTTGTAAATACATATTTTTATATATATACGTTTCACATAATCACATAGTTTCTCCTAATTTCTTTTATTAATAACTTTTTTATTAAAATAAATACCCCTCTAGATAAAATTCTAAAAGGGGGTTCTGCAAATTTTATTGAAGTGGGTCTTGGTCCTGAATCTCTTCCACCTGATGAAAAAGGTTTTGAGTTGGTTTGTTTGATGGTGAATTCGTTATAATTTTGGAATCTAATTTGTTTCCTAATATTTCAATTGCCTTCTTTAGGTTTTCAATATCTTTTTTCGTTGCATATGATTCTTTCTCATTTATTTCAACTCAGAGATCACCACTTACCTCTAATGTTGCTGATTGCAACTTTGTAATGTCATTAATTTTTTTTATTCGAAGCTTCATCTTTAATTCATCTTCAGGAATTCTTGCTTTTCTTAGATTTTCATGGAGAATTTGCCCGTCCTTTACAAGTAACATTGGCTCACCCATGATATACTTCTTAAGCTTTGGAACATAGATTTGTAAAAGTGATAATAAAATAATGCCCGAAATAATAAGCGCGCCGTGATATACACTAATCCACGAGTCCTCTGATTTTAATGGATGAACCAAAACCGTCCCAATTCCAATCATAATGACTACTTCACCTGGTGTGGCTTGTGATATAGTGCGTTTGCCTCCCAGTCTTAATAAGATGACCGCTGAAACAAAATAGATAATTGCTTGTATCCAACCTGCCATTCTACTCCCTCCTCAAACTTAGCTTTTGTAATTCACATTAAAATATAAGCAGTTAGTGTTTAATTAAATAAAAGAAGTTTTAAAACTAAAAAAAGAGAGTTTGATGAGGGAAATAGGACAGCCTTTGGCTTATGATCAACATCTAACGGTAGCTTCCTTCTTAAAAACTAAAATGCCACTTCTCGTCGCATTAAATCAAAAGGGATAGAGTTTATAACTCTATCCCTTTTCATATATATCTTTTCTTGGTCACTTTTATGTGGATTTTAATATAACATGGCATAAAAATGATGGATATTTCCGCTTTTTTTAATATACGTTTGTCACTTTGTTTAATATAAAATGACATTTAACATGATTAATTTAATATATTTTGACATATGTTACAGTAAAAAGATGAATAAGCATATATGTTAATAGGCATTTAATACCTCCATTTTTCATAAATATAGTTAGAATGATTAAACGAATGAGGTTTAGTTAATTTACTATAAGGAAAAGTGAGGGAAACATTATATGTATATATTAAGTAAGGTTGATTTAAAAAATGATGAAATTTTAGAATCATGCCCAGTTAGCCTCATTGATGGAAGTGAAATATATTGCATGGGTATGCTAGTCAAAAGGGAATTGTGTAATGATGATTTTAAAGGTGTTTCTTATTATCAATTTGTTTACTTTTACGGAAGAAGTCCTTTGAACTTTACCAATAACGACTTTACGAGACTTCAGAAAGAATACTCCTTTGATAATAATTTGGAGATGATTGCAGATTTTAGATATTGTTACAGCGAATATAGCAATTTACCAGGTTTAGATTCAAGAAATCGAGAATTTCACGGTAAAGATACTAGTAATGGGCAGCTATGGCAAGTTTAATTTCAAAAAACTACGTTATAAATGCTTGACGTAGTTTTTTAAGATGCTTAATAGACAGTATTTTATTAAACTTCCAAATTATTAATTTTAATGTTATTTGAAATCAATTTAGCAAGTTCAGGGTGCTTCCTCCACATTATTGTTCTTCCAATAGGTAATACTTCATAAATTCCGGCTATACTTATACGTTTTGACTTATTCACTTCTAAGTAATGCATAGCCTTTTTATAGAGAGTTTCCCTTTCTTGCTCTATACGAAATAACTTCTGTACTCCCTTATATTCTGATATAACTTCATTGCCACCCCAGTTTCTTATTGTTTCTGGACTAACATTTAACGCAATACATACATTCTTAATTGTAACATCCTTGTCTTCATCTAATAATTGCTCTAATACACTATTTATGAGCCCCACTTTTTCATCTACATTAATCTTTTTATCACTTCGCTTTTGAACAGGCTTGCTTCTAAGAGCATTCATAACAAATTGATGGTATCTATACATTAAAAATATCTCATAATTTAATAACAACATAGCTTTTCTAATTTCCTTAATTCCTTTTCCTTTATTCACTAAATCCACAAACTGTAAAAGCTGCTTCTTTCTTATAGGCGATATTTTAGGCAATGATATTCCACTAACATCTCGTGTTTTAAAATATGCTATACAACGTTTTAACTGTTCTACCGATAAATTAGCCTGCTTGGCTAACTTACTAAGGGAAACACCTTCAATATTATTTATCAAAACTTTATACCCTTTTATAAAGTATGTTCTTTCAATAAAATTACCTTCTTTATCATAGGCATATTCACAATGGCAAAATCGACAGTACATATACTGTAAATGTTTTTTGCCATTTTTCTTTACCCTTAAGTTAGTATTTAATCTAATTAAATCTCCCTGATTTTTTCTACACCAAGGTGCAATACAAGTTGGTTTTGTTTGTTTAATTCTGCTTGTTTGAACAATAGAATTCACAAATTCATCTGGAACTTTCATATCATATAATGCTTGTAAACCAACGCCACATTCTAGTAACACATCTTTAATAATTGAAATATGTATAGCCTTTTTATTAATTAGTGTTCCACGAGCATATTGTAAAAGCATTGTTATCCTATTAGAATTCGATACTTCATTAGATAAATTTTTTTTATTAAATAAGTCCGACTTTTTTGATAAAATATATAATAACCTAATAGCTAATAAGGAAGTTTCTAGGTTGATTTTTGTATTATGAATAAAGGTTTCCCAAAATTCACATTTCCTTTTATCAACTTCTGAGATAACAGCTTTACTTTGTGAACGACCAACTAATGAATACTCACAGTTCGGGCATATATCAATTGAATTCATATGCTTAAAATACACTCTTTTAGAACAATTAGGACATTGCTGAACTAGATTTTCATTGTGTTCAAGACACACATTAACATCATTTATTTGCCAAATTAACTTGTGATATCCATTTTCTTTTAAACAGGTGTTGCAATAACATAAATAATCCCTCTTAACTCCTAACATTATTCTAGAATTTTCTACGTTATCTGACGCTCCCAAGTGTTCTATCACATTAAAGAAAGTGCAGCTTATTAATTCAACCTTTGAAACACCTATAAGTTCATCTAATTTATTCATATCCAACCTGGAAAACGGGGTGATATCTAGTAGTTGAAAAGAATCACGTTGAAAGTAAAGGTTAATATTTAACCTTATAGCATTTAGCAAGGATAATAAGTTAATTGAATTTATTTTTGAAAGTCGTAGTAAAAATGAGGTTAATGACTCTCCATATACTGGCGTTAACCTAATTGTAAGTGTTTTCAGTTTATCCATACCAATACCTCCCTTACCAGTATTTCCAATATAAGGGAGGTTCAATCTTTTATTCTGATATTATTTCGTTTATTGTTTTATTAATTGTATCACCTAATCTTCTAAAAATACCATTACCAGTCGATATAGATATCTCCGCTACACCTAATATTTCACTTAACTTATCCGGAGTTATTTCTTGTTTTTCTAGGTATAGCTTTTTTATTGCTTCTTTAAGCTTCTTTCTTTTTATCTCAGTCTGATTTACTTTACTTGCATTTGCTATTTTTGAAATATATTTTTTAATATCAATATGATTTCTTACTAAATAACTATATGTCTTACTAATATATTTATAAATCTCTTTAACATGTATTTGTTCTTCTTTTTCAGTTTTTGACTGAACGAGTTCATTTATTTTGTTATATATAATTATTTTTTCAGCCAATAAATTATCTCTTTTTGTATATATTGTTTCATCTTTCCTAATTTCAGCAAATAGTTCATTCTTCTCAACAATTTCCAAAGATGCAGCTATTTCTCTTACTACTAAACTAATTTCTTCATTTATTTCATCTACCAGTAGAGAATTAGGCATCTTTGTTTTCCCATCTTCTTTCTTATCCCCTCTATTCTCCTTAAAAGCAATATTACGCTGGACCTCTGGGTGCCAATATAAATAACTAAACTCCAACACCCCCCAGCCATAGCTTTTTTTTGCAGCAGATGCCATCAGTTTGAAACTGTGACTATTTTTACTAAGTATTTTAAACTGCTCTAAAACAGTATTACTAAATTGAAATTTCTCCTCATCGTTATCATCGACTTCTAATAACTGATATTGAAGAATATACCCTAATACAGAATACAGTTTAAAAATAGGAAGTTTCAGTTCCCTTTGTATAGCAGTCTTTGATACACCATTTTCATATAGTGGTTTTACTTTGTAGTAAATAAGATTTGCTTCGTCAAAAAGGCATTCCCATTTTTCGGTTTCCTTATTTACTCCAAATCTCATCCAACACCCTGTACAAACACTAACTAAGTCAAATTTATGACGGAATGGTACATATCTTTGAGTTGTACTTTTCATAATTCTTTTCATTTTAAATTTTGTACCTCTATAATTACACCACGGTGATAAGCAACGCCCTAACTTACTTACATTAGTTCTAAAAAGAGGTCTTAAATATGAAATTGGAACTTCAATATCTATTATCTCCTCTAAATTTATTCCTACATTTCGCAAAACTGAAAAGAGAAGGTTTAATGTTACCCTATCATCGCTTTTTCCTTTAACTATATTTCTCAATCTTCTCATTTGGTGTTTTTTTAATTTTATTCTATTATTATCAGCAATATAAAGAACTTGTGCTGCAAGCTTTCTGTGATTAATCGAGTTAAACTTAGGTGAAGAAGAAAGGGTTTGTATTAATTTCCAATCCTTATAACACTGTAGCTGACTTTCAATTACAAAACTATTTGTTTCTATTTGTTCCTCCTGTTCAAGGAGTAACGCCGAACAATTACAGCACTTAAATAAAGCAATATTTTCGTTTACATATGGCAAAGCATGTCCACATTTATCACATTTTGATTTTAATTTTGTAAGATGTTTATTGCATAATCGGATTTCTTTGACTTGCCATAATAGCTTATATGCACCTGTTTCTACTAAACATGATAAACAGAATTTACGATTTTTCACTTCAGTTTCTTTTAAGAATATAATTTTCCCAGCTTTATCCCCAAACCATTTAATAATAGTAGAAGAAAAAGAATGGTGGTCTATAAGATTAATAGGTAAATTGGTTATAGAGACAAAGTTTTCAATCTTAATAATATCCTTGGGATAGAAATCGAGCTTCTCTACATAACTACCAACTTTTATATATTTTTTCTCATTTCTTACCAACCTAAATAGTTGCGCTATATTTATCTTGTTAATATTAGCTAATCTCAATAAATAAGAGGATATAGATTCACCTTCGATGATATCCGGTCGTAAAGTTAGCCTACCTTTTATCATTTGTATCCCTCCTATTAATTTAATAGCTGTTCTTTAATTTTTTTGTCATCCATATCCCCAATTATATTTTGTTGAGCCTTCATTAAAATTTCTGCATCTATATTCTCCAATATCTTTAAATTGTTAAATCCAGGGTCAAAAACCCCAATTAAGCGAAAGGCTTCATTTAAGATTGGAACTAACCAACCAACTAAACCATAACTTAGGTGGTGTAAAATAATACCCAACTTGCTATTTCTGTCCGATAGACAGAAATACTTTTCAACTCCTAATTGCTTATCTATTAATTCTAGGACAGTATAAAACCTTTCATCACATTCTTGAAAATAATCAATTGTTCTTGGAGCAAACCTACCACATAACTGTGAATTTAAACTGCGAAGTTCCTCTGTATCGGGAGTGCCTACACAAACAATTGCAACATCTGTTGAATTTGTTAAATCTTTTACCAATTCCATTGACTGTTTTTTACTTATATATCTAACCGATAAGATATAATCCATTTCATCCAATATAATCATCTCAACCTTTTGTTTCCTGATTAAATGATAGACCCTTTCCTGTAGTTCATCTATTTTACCAGTTATAGTTGGTGCTCCAAGACCTGCAAGAAGTTTGAGGTAAAATCCAGAGGGCGTAAAGATAGATGGTAGCTTTACATATACAACAGGCACGACATCTACCTTTACTTCTCTGCCGTATTCATCCTTTTCTAAAGCTTCATACTTTTTATTTAAGGTTACATATCTCTTCATCATCTGGGTCTTTCCAACTCTTGATTTTCCTTTAATAAACAAATTTATTGGCGTATCATTCCCACCCGCTTCAAAATTTAATCTCCTATACATCCGACGACCATCTAACAAATTCCATATCTCTGTTACGTCAGGGTGCTCTACATAAATACTCACTACCCTCAATTGAAATTCTTTATAAGGATTCACATTTACTTCCTCCCATTTTTTTTGTTCGCAACCTCTCTATTAAACTCATTCATCAGTTCCTCTAAGCTTGAATTATTGGATATATTTTTTCCAGTAAGATTTTCAAGGTTCTCTTTACTAACTAACTCAAAACCTGTTCGCTTAGCCATTTGTTTGAATTTTTTATTTGTTTTCATTTTCTTCGCTATTTTTTCTTTGAGTAAAATCTTGCCCTTTAACAAGTGTTTTGAACCAGGTATTTGGTTTTTATTGATTTCACCGTGTTCCCTAAGTATCTCTATACGTTTCTTATAGGTATAGTAGTTTAGATTCTTTAATTCATCTGCTGGTGGATATTGCGCTGGTAAAAAGACATATTCCCTCGTTTTAGGGTCTAATACATAGATACTGGAAATATCATCGTCATCATACTTGATGATAAATTGACCTTTTTGCATACCAATATATTTTGATGTTGTTGGAGAATTGTAAATAATATTTCTAAATCGAATTCCTTCTCTTGTATACAGCCTTTTTTGTGTGGGTAGCAACTTTATACCAAATTCTCGCTCTTCTTCATGTGGTATAAAGTCAGGATATCCTCCTGTTTCAATACCATAATAATATCTTAACGTTGGGGTGGGATACTCTAACGGTAATCCTGTATGATTCTGATGATGGTATACATCAGCAATATAAGTAATAAGGATTTCTTCAATATCGCTAAGTGTGAAAACTGCCTCACTTTCAGCGTCGTAACTCCCTAATTCTTTTACGTTACTCTTTCTTGTACCAGCCATATCATGAATTAACCCCTTATTAAGGGTACCAAATAAACGCTCAATTACTCCCCCATATCTAGGAGTTCCACGAGGTCTATACATTACTTGTGACCCGAGGGTCTCATCTATAAGTTCTTTTATTGCTGCATTGTTAAATTCCGAACCATTATCAAAATATATAATACTTGGAATGCCGTACATATCCCATTCATTAACAGTGTCATACTTTTCCTTACTGTTCTTCATAAAAATACCATGCTGAATTGCCTTCCTAACTTTATTAGCTGATGGCGGTTCAAAGGAAACATGCAAACACCAAACCATCCTCGAATATAAGTCAATACCAAGGGTTATCCAAGGGCGACCAAAGTTACTTCCCGATTTATCATCTATTACATCCAAGTCCAGTTCGGTATGGTCAATTTGTATAATATGTAAGGGAGCTACAGCAATTTCATTGGAAAACCCTCGTGTTACTGAATTATATCTTTCATCAGCTAATTCCCCTAAACGCATTCTATTTTTCACCTTATCACTTAGTCTTTTCTCGATAATGTGATAAACCGTATCGTAACCTAAAGGTTTCAATCCCTTTTTGAAGCAAAGTATTTCAAGTTGTTCTGTTACCTTTTGAATAGTAGGCTTTATTTTTTTTAGGTAGTAATTTTCTATAACATTTTTTATCAACGGAACATATTTTTCGTCAACTCTCACATAAATAGTGTCTAGTATTAATTCCTTATTATGTGGGTGACATATCTCAATTAAACATTCGTCTTTTCTTATCGTCTTTACTTTAACAGACTTAGGGATTAGACCTTCTAACCCATTCTTAGGTGAGTATAATTCTGCATTCTTATAGTCTGACAAATACCGCTTCAATTGCCTTTCTGATTTTCCGTGCTGTTCCTTAATTCTTTTAAAGAGTGTCTCCTTAGTCAACTGATTTAAGGTCTCTTCTTCTTTTAGTAAATATCCGTATGCATTATGGAAAATTGCGATGGATTTCAAATCCCCTTTGCTTGCATTCTCAAATATAAGTATCGGTTTTATTAATTCAAACCGTTTGGTTACTTTTTTTCGCTGGTCCTCTGTTAATGTATCTATAATGGAACGGTACCTTTGTTCAACTATGTCATTTTGCTTTTCAACCTTTTTTATCAATGAATTAATAGGAATAAAAGTTAAGTCATTAATTAATTCCAAATAATTTATATCAGTGAGCCCTCGGTTCCCTTCAATTCTTTCTATTGTTATTAGCGGTGGCTCAAGTGCAACGACTACATGCTTTATTCCCTTAAAACTAAATTCATCCCCAACACTTAATGAAATTAATCCCATTGATTTCACTCCATTGCAGAAATAGATAACTGTTGATATATGCTACCTCTTTTAACAAAACTATCTTTGTTGATTTGTTCAAATAAATTCACTGCAAGAAACCCTCTTGCAATCATATAGAAAATAACAGGAATAACTAGTTTTTGGTCATATCCCTTTAAAGATTGTGCAAGAAACATAATACGTTCTTCCCCCATACTATCAATCTTATCTAATAACCTTGAAACTAACGGCTGGTAATAGTCTCTCTCCTTTTTGTAGTTCCACAAAAACATCGTGTTTTTCTTGAGAATTTCAGGCAGTTCCTTAGTTACAACTGTCTTATATAGCCAACCTTTTCTCTCACAAAATTTCATACATTCCCTTTTTATTTGCTTGTCTTTATGCGACTCTGGGGTATTAACTTTAATTTGTGAAAGAATTGGCTTCATACCCTGTTTAAAAATTAAAACATCAGGAACATGAATCCAACTATTTAGTTTTCCTTTTTCATCTTTATAATAAATAGGAATTTCAACAGGTTGCTCATAGTAACGTATAGTTGTAGGGTCAAGTTCCAAGATATAAAAGAGTAAGCACTCCCCCCACAACGATTCATAATACACTGGTCTCTGCATTTTATTACTCCTAAAAGAACCAATCATATGTTGCTTATATTTACTCTGTTTATTATCAACTTTCCGTTTTAGATTGTATAATTTATCCTCTAATGCCCAAAATTTATTAACCCAATCCATGAAATTTACCATCCCTATCATTTTTTATTGATAGAAAGAGTATACAACAAAAATTCATAAAGTGAAAATAAAAGTTTTCACTTTATGAACTTTTACGTTCTATAGTATATAATATATAATGTAAATTACAAATAAAGAAAAGGTGATTCTATGAGTTATTTAGGAGAAAACGTAAAAAAATATAGAAAATTAAACGGGCTAACAATTAAGGAATTAGCTTATTTATGTAAATCAAGTGTTTCTAGCATAAGTCAGATTGAAACTGGAAAAAGAGACGCAACCTTTAAAACTATATTGAAAATTTCTGAGGCACTTGGTATTGATATATCAAAATTAGTAGAATCTCCTGATAAGGTAACTTATGAACATCATATAGAGGTTTCAATTAGCTTTAGTGATTATAATATGCTTATGGGATTTTCAGATAGAGCAAAAGATTCGGAGCTTATAAGTTGGAGTATTGTAATTGATTTATCAAACAATACTATAATTGATGTTTTATATTTTAATTCACACACACATTTATTATCCTCTGAAGATTTCTTTAGTTCCGTATTGGTTCCGTACTTATCGCATCAAAGATTTGCAGTTTTAATGGACTCTTTAGATATAAATAACAAATACATTGAATTTAGAAAAAAGGGCTTAGGTTGGGATGATTTCCAACTAATATTAATGAATATTCATAAAAAGGCACTTAATAGACAAGCTAGCTCTTTAAATAAATAATTTTATTATGTATTACTAAATCAAAAACCTCGATATTAATGGTTGATTTTAATATTATTCCCTGGGCTAACTCGCTAAGATATCGTTTCTTTTGATTAATATTTCTTATTTTCGTTTTGCACTTGTACTTTTCAATAAATCAATTACATTTCGAAATCTTGATAAAAAATACCTGATTTCCCTTTATATAACTACATACATTTATAGGTAAAGGTTGTAACATGTGATACTGAGGTGGTTTACATGTTTGTGAGTCCAATGTTGCTTCACAAAAGCGATGAGCCCTTTGAAAGCAACGTTTATTTTACAGAATTAAAATTTGATGGTATTAGACTGTTATTATCTAAGTTTGATAACAAAGTTCGTTTATATACACGCCATAACAATGACGTTACCTCCTTGTTCAAGGAACTACACGATATAAACATTCCAAACGGAACTGTTTTGGACGGAGAATTAATTGTTCCCGGAGTTAAAGGAAAACCTGAGTTCGAACTAATGATGGAGAGATTCTCGTCTAATAAATCGAATCATTTCATTCAATATGTGGTCTTTGACATAATTAAATACAACAGCCAGGACCTTACTTTCACCCCCTTATATGAAAGAAAACAAATTTTGGATGAAGTTATTTCAGATTCTAAACACGTTGTCAAATCTCAATATATAGAAGGAAATGGGGTTGCCTATTTCGATTTGATAAAACAACAAGGTCTTGAGGGAATAGTATTGAAAAACAAGAATTCTAAATACCAAACCAATAAGCGTAGCCATGACTGGTTAAAAGTTATTAATTATCAATATAAAGACGTTTATATTACTGGCTTAAAAAAAGCTGAATTTGGCGCTGTGTTATCTTTCGAAGATGGAAGATATTTAGGAATCATGGAATTCATGCCTCTAGAATCACGAAAAAGATTGCATTCAATGAAGAAAATTATCGGGGAAACCGAAAAATATATTAATATAGAACCAGTTAAGTGCAATGTTAAATACAGAAATTTAACAAGTAAGGGATTATTGCGAATACCCTCATTTCATACATGGATTTCATAATAGTAAAATTCATTTGTATATCTTCTTTTAAAAAAAGTCCTCGACACAATTCGAGGACTTTTAAGAAAAAAATGTATATACTATTTTAAATTAATATCATTTTTTTAGTCTTCCTAATTGGTAAAATATAAAAATGAAAATTGCTGATAAGACAACTAATATTGTTAGAAATAAAAACACGCTTTCTTCGTTTGGAGGAATGAAAATAGAAATGAAATAAATAAGAACAAATGGAGTTATGTACATCAATATGACTGACAACCATTCTAATCTTCTTCCCTTGTCAAACACAACTCCCCAAACCACAGTTCCATATATAATCAATACGGTTAATTCTGTTCCATACCTCAACTTATCACCTTTTTCTTTTAGAGTTTTCTTAAATTGGTTATATAAACAGCATTATCAGGGTTGTTTTTATCAATAATAGAGTCTTTAGTTATGTTAAAACGACTCATATCTAATCCTTTTCTTAAACTCTTAAAATATTCCCTAGCTTCTTTTTCCGTATAAAATATTTCTGTTTGTCCTAACTCTCCCCAACACTCTACAATCCAATCTTTCTCCATGATATCAGTCCTCATATGGTCCGTAATGTTTTTATGTTTGTATGTTTGTATGTTTGTATTTTTGCGTTTTTTACACATCATCAAATGTATATTTTTAAGGTGGCGTTCTTGAACCATCGGAAGTAAGTTCACCTATGCCTACATTAAATTGCCTCTATACCTCATTGTGAGTGACATAATGGGCTTTCTTAGATATTATTTGGGTTGTAAGTCACCCAAATAACACCTAATTCTCAACTTTAAATATTAATTGAATTTATTTTAGATTGGGATTCCTTAATTGCATTGTCCACTCTCCATTATTACAAGTAAAATAAACCCCTAAATTATTTTCAGCCTTATCAAACGGGAATTCCTTATTAACTTCAACCTTTTCTATAAAAGAATAATCAGGACTACAGAGAAAGGTATTTCCTTCAAAGCCCTTTGCACTTAACACCATACCGCCAATTGAAATATTTTCTTTAAAGATGAAGTTTGGAATTTTCACCATTTTATTCGTAAAATTAGTTCCATTGGATTTTAAAAGTGAAACCCAATGGAGTGTATTCTCGGTAATACCTCTAAGCTTATCCACTGAATCAATAATATACTGCTTTAAACTTCTAACACTTAATTCTTCATACTCCGGGTCTAACGCAGTTCCTAACTCTGTTGCTGCAACTCTTGAATGGACACCTGCCAAGTATATTTTAGCAGCATACCAGTTTGGTAATCCCAATTGAACCAATACAGCTAATGTTTCGTATTCTTTAGCACCCTCATTATCGTTTAACTCAGACAACATCCTTGTTATTGCATGTATGCCCCATGGTAATGTATAACCATAGTATTCGTTAATGTTTTTGAGAGTTCTTTCATCAAGAGAAGAAATTGATTCCCCAGTTATCCATAGTTCCCTTACGTCATCGTCTATTTCATGATTATCAAATTGCTTTGACGGGAATCTTGATATAAATAACTCTGTTTCCTTTAAAAAGTTTAATAAATCCTCGATAGCTTTATTAGATTTTTGATATTTCTCCACAATATCTAATACAATTGGTAGCTCACTTCTGATAAATAGCCCTGAGCGAATTGGAATACTGGATGACACCAATCCCTTCCAATGCTGAGGCTCACCTGCCAACTTTAATACCCCCTCATTTCTAGCCTTTAGAAATGAAATAATGTCAGTTTCATTTATTCTTTTTTTAAAATATTTAGCTTGAATATAAGCTAATGAACGTCTAAAGTAATCATCTATCCATTCGGAAGAATTTTCACATTCATAGCTATTGAATTCTATATTTAACGCCAACAATGTATCGTCTATCCAGTCAAATATGGTTAAAAAGTTACTAGTGTACCTTTCTTCTAAACTGGAATAATCATTTTCTGATATCATTTGGAGTAGTGTTTCAAAACTTACATCCGTTGCTATTGCAACACGATACACATAATCAACAATATGCAGTAATCCACTAACAGCTTTATCCTGATTTCCACTTTCAAAATATTCAAATGCCAGTCTTCTATCCCTTCTAGCACTCCATGAACCCGAACCTCCACTTGCGTCAACTACAAAGAGGATTTTGCCTTCTCTGTCTACAAAACTTCGCCCAGCACGTCCAGCAATATTCCAAAAGTCATTATTACTAATTTTATTTTCACCGTCATACCAGACATTCGAAAAGATAACAGTTGATACCCCTATGTTAACACCTTGCCCTAGAGTAGATGTAGCAACGATTATCTTGGGATTACCCTTTCTAATTAATTTTTCCATTGCTAATCTAACCTCAGAAGGTAAACCGGAATGGTGGCATAATACTCCATACTTTGCACATTGGTAAACCTTTGATTCTTCACCGTATGCTTCATCACAAGCTAATTTAAAAATATTCCATTCAGCGTTACTGTTCCAAATATGTTCTTCTTTATCTTCCCCCATTGCCCGTATGATTTCCTGTGCTTGGGACAAGACCATATTCTTTCTACAAACAAAAACTAATACGGAGCCAGAGTTACTTAGCTTTAATGAAGCTGCTGCAACTGCCTGCTTTTTCTCTCTAGGAAAGCTATACTCAGACCTAGCCCTCTTAACCATAAACGGATTAATGAAGCTCCGATTAAATGACTCGATTTCACCTTTCCAAGTAATATTTACATTACTACCAGTGTATTCAAGTAGTCCAAATCTTTGAGAGGATGGTCGCCAATCTGAATTAACTTCCATTGTTTCATTCCCAGATATCCAACTTGCAATCTCTGATGAATTCGGTAACACCGCTGAAAGAAGAATCATTTTCCCCCGGTTTCTATTTAGATGAATTCTTAACTCTTCTATGAATACTTCACTTAAAACCTGTCTCTCTTCCGGTCCAATTAAATGTCCTTCATCAATAATTACGAGTTTTATATTCGATTTAACATCGGAGTTACTTCTTAATATAGCTTTTGCTTTCTCAGGAGTCGCTATGATAATATTAGATTCATTTATTAATGTCTCATCAAGTTTACTAAACTGTGAACCACCATATAGATGAGATACTTCAAATCCTAGTGGTTCGAACACCTTTGAAATTGAATCCTCTACCTCATAAGCTAATGACCGAAATGGAGCCAGATAAAGTATTTTATCTTCAGACCCTTTTACTAGACAATCTAGTATTGTAATCTCCGCAATTCTTGTTTTTCCCGCACTTGTAGGTAGACTTACAACTCCTCCTTTATCATCTAATACCACCGGCAAAGAAATTTTCTGGGAATGAAAAATCTCTACTACGGGACTCTTTTGGAAAGCCATCGATGCTATATAACTTCTTACTGTATTATCTTCTCCATTCATATATGGAGGAATCGTCTTCCACAAAGAATTCTCCTGAAACCCATCAACGATTAACATAAATAGTCGTATAACCCACCACAAAGATGGTTCTGCATCAACTTCCAATAGTTCTAATAAGTCTATTAAGTATTCCTTTGCCTTTTTTAGCCATAATTCACTTCCTGAAAAGATAAATTCTAGCAAGCTTGATAATGATTTTGAAAGGATTAGAACGTATATCCTATTATTCGCTAATTTCTCATCATCCAACTCTGATATAGTTTTATCACTATATTCACCGCTCAAAAATATTTCAGAAAGGGATTTATCCAATTCTGAATACTTCCTTCTTAAGAACTCGGATATTAATTTTGCAATTATTGTATCAAAACTGATATTCTTCAATACTATAAAAGACTTTGAGTATTGATTAGCTGAATAAAAGGCAAGAGAACTTGTTAAAATGAAATATGTACTAAACTCATTTCTATTAGCAATTGGACTATAGATGTTTTCTAAAATAGCGGCACCCTTTTCTAAAGGGAAAATCGATTGACTAATATTTTTGTTTTCAGCAAAGGAACATCCAATTGACAAGTAGGACATAGCTATACCAGTTAGTCTTTCATCTAAGTCAGTTGAGTAATTCGGAAAATTCGCAAACGGTTCCTGAACATTAAAAAGGATGTAGCGTGAATCACTTTGGGCAAAATAGTTTTGAATGAGTTTATCACTTTCTAGCCTTTCCAATAAAGCCTCTGCTTTTTCAATCTGCATTCTCAATACCCCTTTTCAATTTCTCATTTGCTAGGGCAAAACTTTGGGATATTAATTCTTCAGGCTTATCTAATCCTAATGATAAAAAAATAAAACTAGGGTTCTCAGAATATAAATTGTTTTCAACGTTTGTAGCTGTATTATGATTACTTAGAAGAAACCCAACATTGACCACTGGAACTATCCCCTGTTTAACATCAATATTTAATTCTTCTAATTTATCTGCGAGCTCTTCTTCACCCAATTCGCTAAGTCTATTAGCAACAAAAAGTATTGATAAAGGCAGTTTTAGGGTTTTTCCAAATTCATCTGTTATTTCCTCAACAGCAGCTTTATTTGGTGTTTTTCTGAACTTCGATTCACCTAGAATAACCTTATCGGCAAGATTTTCCTTATTGAAAAGTAGTACGTCATCCCCCTTTATAGATTGACTCACATTTGGGTTATAACGTAATTTATATAATAATAGTTGAAGTTGGGTTGACTCCTGGAGATATTCCGCAAGAACTATCTCCGCTCCATTTCCTCTCATTGTTTTTTCAGCAACAGGCAGCATTTGCTGCTGATTTAAATACTCATTTAGTCCATATTTTCTTACTATCATTTCTCTTTTTCGTTTTAATCTAGCAATTGTTGAATCCGCGATATGATGGGTAATTATCCAATCTGAGATTTGTTCAACTGCAAATTCACGCATTCCCTCTGTTTCGCTTAATTTCCTATGTATTTTATTATTTAAAACAGGTAAATCCTCGTGAGACAACCACTCCGCAAAAATGGATTTATTAGGGTGCCCTCCTATAAGTTCACATTGACCTGAAATTGAATCATTCAAATCATTCCCCCCAAAATTAGAGCAGAAGCTAACTTACTTCTGCTCATCTTAGTTAGTAAGATTAAAAATAGGATGCTTGCACATAAGATAGTGTAATACGTTATATCTAAACCAAAAATAAAGATTTTCCGTTTAGTCCTCAGTTGATAGTAATGATAGAATTGAAGTGTTTTAGGTATAATAAACTCAGATATTTAGTTCAAACTCCATCTGTGCCATCAACTCAGCCTGCTTAACTACTGTCTCTACTGCTTCCTTCTGTAAATCTGGTGGATAACCGTATTTCTTTAAGAGTCGCTTCACTGTTACTCGCATTTTAGCTCTTGCGGATTCACGTAGATTCCAGTCGATGCTCATATTCACTTTAATCGACTTTGAAAGTTCGTGCGCAATGAGTTTTAGTGTATCATCGCCTAATACTTGCTCTGCTGTTTCATGTGATGCTAGTGCATCATAGAAGGCAATTTCTTCTTTAACAAGACCTGTTTGCTCTCCTCGTTTATATGCCTCATCCATTTCCTTAGCCAATGCAATCAATTCTTCAATAACCTTGGATGTTTCAATCGCTCGTTTATTGTATTTGTTGAGTGCGCCTTCAAGCATTTCAGAAAATTTACGAGCCTGTATTAAGTTCGTTCGCTGCACACTTCTCACTTTGCCGTTTAACAAACGATTCAGTAACTCAACCGCTAAGTTCTTATGAGGCATTGCCTTCACATCTTCTAAGAACTTATCTGATAAAATCGAAATATCTGGATTCTCTAAGCCTAGCGATTCATAAATATCGACTACTTCTTCTGAAATAACTGACCTCGAAATCAACTGATTAATTCTTGCTTCCATTTGAGCGTTCGTTTTCTTCTTACTATTGTCACCAATGCTCTTTACTAGACTTGCTTTTACAGCCTTAAAGAATCCAATTACTGCATTTAGTTCCTGTGCTTCTGGTGTAGTGGCACATAAGGCAAACGCTTTTGAAAGCTCCGTTACCGTGGTTAAAAAACGTTTCTTTGCTTCTTCACCCAGACCGAGAACAAAGTCCATTGTTGAGATAATGGCATTCATTCGGAGCGTTGCCTTATCAGATAAATAGCCACTATAATCATGTCCATACAACATTTCAATAAGCACTTCATACTTCTCTAGTAAGATATTCACCGCAACAGCTGTATCTACACCAGCAGTATTTTTATCACTTTCCGTGTATTGATGTAACGCTTCTTTCAAGCTTTCTGCTATACCAATATAATCAACTATTAATCCGCCAGGCTTGTCCTTGAACACACGATTTACACGAGCAATGGCTTGCATCAAATTATGCCCTTTCATAGGCTTGTCGATATACATAGTGTTCATTGCTGGAACATCAAATCCTGTAAGCCACATATCCCGTACAATGACGATTTGTAATGGGTCTTCATTATCTTTCATGCGTCTTGCCAAATACTCGCGTCTCTTTTTATTCCCAATGAACTTCTGCCATTCTACAGGGTCACTTGATGCTCCTGTCATGACAATTTTAATCACGCCTTTATCATCGTCATCGGAATGCCACTCAGGACGCAATGCGATAATTTCCTTATATAAATCAATCGCAATGCGACGAGACATCACGACCACCATCGACTTTCCGAACATAGCCTGTCGCCGTTCTTCATAATGCTTCACAACATCCTCAGCTAATCGCTTCACTCGTGACTCAGCTCCGGCTAATGCCTCAAGTCTTGACCATTTAGATTTCAAACGCTCTTTAACGGATTGTTCTTGGTCTTCTGTAATCTCTTCATACTCATCATCTAGTCGAAGGTCACTCGGTAAATCTAGTGGAATAATACGACTCTCATAAAAGATTTTCACGGTTGAACCATCTTCCACAGCCTGTGTCATATCATATATATCAATGTATTCACCGAAAACAGCAGGTGTGTTTTTATCTGTTGCTTCCACAGGCGTTCCAGTGAACCCTACAAACGAAGCATTCGGAAGAGCATCACGAACATATTTCGCAAATCCATACTTCGTTTCAGCATCGTTTCCACGAACTGTTGCCCCAAATCCATATTGCGACCGGTGGGCTTCATCCGCCATGACAATTACGTTTGAACGGTCGGTTAAACATGGCATGATGCCTGTATCTTCATCAGGGGAAAATTTTTGTAGCGTAGTAAAAATAATACCTCCAGATTCGACCGACAGCAATTGTCGCAGTTCATCACGACTATTTGCTTGGCTTGGTGTTTGACGTAAAATACTATTTGAAATTGAGAACGTATTAAACAGTTGGTCATCTAAATCATTACGGTCCGTCAACACCACAATCGTTGGATTGTTCATAGCTTGAATGAGTTTCCCTGCATAGAACACCATCGATAAACTCTTTCCAGAGCCTTGTGTATGCCATATAACCCCGATTTTACGGTCTCCTTGCACAGCCACTTTCGCTTTCTCTACCGCTTTATTCACAGCATGGAACTGATGATATGCAGCTAAAATTTTGTATATATTCTCTCCATCTGTTTGGAACAAAATGAAGTTACGTAAGATATCCATAAAACGACTTGGTTCGAGCATTCCTTTTAACAACACTTCTAATTGTGATAGAGAAGTAGGAGCAAGTTCAAGCCCCTTAATCGTCCGCCATTTCATAAAACGTTCCTCATTTGACGTTAAAGAACCGACACGAGCGTTTACCCCATCACTCGATACTAAAAAAGCATTGTAACGGAATAAAGAAGGAATGGCTTGCTTATAGGTTTGAAGCTGATTATAGCCCTCTGAAATCCCTGTTGATTCATTTGTAGCATTCTTTAACTCAATCACTACTAAAGGTAAGCCATTTACGAAAACGAGCACATCAGGGCGTTTATTTTGATTTCCTTCAATAATCGTGAACTGATTGACTGCCACAAAATCGTTATTTGTTGGTTGTTTAAAATCAAACAACCATACCTTTTCAGTTGGATTGTATCCATCCCCGCCTTGAAGTTCTATATCCAAACCATCTGTCACCAAGTGATGGAATTTTTCATTATTTACTATCAAACTTGGTGATTCATTTGCTTCAATTTTTTGAACAGCCAATTCAATAGCTTCATATGGTACAGTAGGATTAATCCGACGCAGTGCCTCCGTTAAACGCTCTGTTAACACCACATCTTGGTAACTTTCACGTTCAGGATACTCTCCTTCATGAGCAATATCGGGACCAGCCAAGATGGTATAATCCATCTCAGTCATCCATTCCAACGTAGCTTCTTCTAAATCAGACTCTAAATACTTAAACATCTAATTCACCACACATTCGTCTGGGATTTCAATCTCTCCGGAGAGGACTTTCGGGAGTAAGGTATCTCTTAATTCGATTAATTTTCTATTTTCCCTTTTCAACTCAAATTGCAGTTCATGCATACCTTCTAGAACCTTTATAAGTTCGACCAATATTTTTTTTGGGGGAATAGCAAATTTAAAATTAGCTAAAATACTAAATGTTATTTGAGGAAATGTCCCTGAACGGTCCTCTGCAATTTGTTGTAACTCACCTACTGTGCTTGGCATTGTTAGCCATAGATATAATAGCTTACTCGAATAAATGGCTTCATTCACACGTAAAACCATTAGTTTAGTCGATACCACATATTCGTCAGCATTAAAATTCACATAAGCATATCTTTTATTTTTAGGTCGAATCTCACTATATAAAATATCACCGTTTTGAATTAACTTTTTAGCTTGTCCGGGCATTTTCTCTGTAGCACTTAATTCAACATTCTCTACCTGTCCTTCTGAAATATCCGATGTATTTAAAAATCTCGCAAATTTTACTTCCTTCTTGTTTATTGATTCAGAAATACTTTGAGTAAAATCATTAAGATTATAAATACTCCATCCCATAGGTATCTTCCCTAACTCACTATCCACCATCTTGCCACCACTTGATTTATATGGAAACCCTTCTTCATTCGGAAACTCAAAATCAATGAACCAGCGTTTGAAAAGGGTTTGGGAGATTTCTTCTGAATTTTTTATTATTCGATTATTTAAATCCAATTTATCTGTAAGTAAATCTAAATAATAAACAATTTTCTTTTGTTCGCTTAATGAAGGAAGATTAATTTGAATACTTTCAATAATATTTCGCTTAGCCAAATTAACTTGAACGCTTCCAATAGAACGCTCTATTAAATTTGACCGTCCTTGCTTAGATGAAAAATAATACTTTAAAAATTTAGGTAAGACTATATTTATATTAGGTCTTAAAATCAATAAGGCTTGACTAATTATTCCTTTAACATCATCCTCTTCAATCAATGAAACAAATCCAACAGTACCAGAACAACTAATGATTAAATCATTAGTCTTTACTGTAAACCTTTTTAAAGTTTCATATTTTTCTTCATCAATAAAGTATCTGAACTCCCTGTTATTATAAATAGCATTTTGTTGCTCATAAACAGGTATACCTATTTCTTTCATTTCGCCTCTTTTCAACGCTGAACCAAAAGGACCTCTTATATAGCCTTTATCCTCTAAAATATCACCCAAATTATAATTCATATCCAATCCCCCCTAATGCACGGCGGATTTGTTCTTCTAGACCTTTTGATTTCGCAAACTGCTCAGATATTTCTGTTGTTAAACGTGTCATTTTTTCTTCAAATGGCTCGTCATCTTCTTCTTCTTCTTCTAACCCCACATAACGACCTGGAGTTAAGATATATTCATTATTTCGTACTTCTTCTAATGTTGTAGCTTTACAGAAGCCTTGTACATCTGCGTATGCTTCATCTAAGGTTCCACGCCATGTATGGAATGCTTTTGTAATCTTTTCAATATCAGCATCCGCAAATTCTTTATGCGTACGGTCTGCCATAAATCCTAATTTCCTTGCATCAATGAATAGAATTTCTCCATTACGAGCACGTTTGCCTGTTTTGGATTTATTTTTAGATACAAACCAAATACAAACAGGAATTTGCGTTGAATAGAACAATTGACCTGGTAACGTCACAATACACTCAACTAAATCAGCTTCAATTAAGTTTTTACGAATTTCACCTTCACCAGCAGTATTACTAGACATAGAACCATTCGCTAGAACAAAACCTGCTGTTCCTACTGGTGCTAACTTTGAAACCATGTGCTGAATCCATGCATAGTTCGCATTACCGGTTGGTGGTGTACCATACTGCCAACGGACATCTTCACGCAGTTTATCTCCACCCCAATCTTTTATGTTGAATGGTGGGTTAGCCAATATGAAATCTGCCTTTAATCCCTTATGTAAATCATTTAGGAAAGTATCCGCATTATGACTTCCAATATTTCCATCAATCCCGCGAATCGCTAAATTCATCTTGCAAAGCTTCCATGTTGTAGGATTTGATTCTTGTCCATAAACAGCAATATCCCCTAGTTTCCCTTGATGTTCTTCCACAAACTTTTCACTTTGCACGAACATCCCACCTGAACCACAACAAGGGTCATAAATACGTCCCTTATATGGCTCTAACATTTCAACAAGCAAACGAACCACCGAAGATGGAGTATAGAACTCTCCTCCGTTCTTACCCTCTGCACTAGCGAACTTACTCAAGAAATATTCATACACTCGTCCTAATACATCTTTTGAACGACTTTCTTCATCACCAACTTTAAAAGAAAACAAATCAATCGTTTCCCCAAGGCGAACTTTATCAAGAGCAGGACGTGCATAATCTTTCGGGAGAACACCTTGTAATGATGAATTCTCTTTCTCGATTGCAATCATCGCTTTATCAATTATCTGACCAATTTCTGGCTTCTTTGCGTTATCTTTAATGAATGACCAGCGGGCTTCTTTCGGAACCCAGAAGATATTGTCCATCACATATTCATCACGGTCTTCTGCATCTGCAAGCTCATCTTCCTCAAGTTCTGCATGTCGTTCTTCAAATGCATCTGATACATATTTCAAAAATAATAATCCTAATACAACATTTTTATATTCACCCGAATCCATTGAACCACGTAATTTATCAGCCATACTCCATAGTTGTTCTTCAAAACCAATGTTTGCTGTTGCCATATGTATATCCTCCTAGTCAATCCTACTCTTGCATTATCAAATATAAATATAATTGTACAGTAAAACTCAACTATTGGTAATAATTTACCTAATTAAAAAACAGTAACTCAAATTGCTACTGCTGTCATTATTTTACACCGCTATAAAGGTATTTAATAGGTTAATGTTGATTATATCTTTTAAGGTAATAATCCATATTCAATTCTACAAAACCCACATTAAACGACACCATAGCATTTATAGATATTAATATAATCAAAGGTAGAAGGTGAATACAGATTCAGAAGTATGAATTCAGAATTGAGAATCAAGAAAAAAATTCAAAAGGAATTCAACAAATTCGATGCGTGTAAGGGAAAAGTGTATGAATTAGTAAAAGGAGTATTTCATCGTTTTTATTGGAAATAATTTTTAGTAATCTCCTCCTTTAATGGTATTGGTTTTTTTGATGGTGTCATTCTTTGCTATGTGTATGAACTGTGGTTGTAATGAAGAAAGATGTTGAGGTATACAAGTGTTATGATTGCTATAAAACATATTGTTATGTATGTGCAAACTCTGGATTCTTTTCAACTAATTGCCCTAACTGCAAAAGCGGTGGTACAAGGCTAGGCAAAATTATATAGATATGCTGAACTAAAAACTGAGCAATGAGAATAACAGTTAATTCAAATGCCCATTTTTTCATTTTTATCGAATTTTTTGTATAGCTTCATTCCTCCGTTAGATTTTCTAAACAAAAAAAGAATCGTGATAAAGTGCCGAGACACTTATCACGATTCTAAACTACATAGATGGATATATATATTATGTCACACGACGTTAAACTCTTGTGTCATTTTAAGTTAAAACTTGTGACATTTTATATTAAAATCCACATTTTAGTTACAAAATATAACCAACCAGTTTACTCAACTGTAACCGACTTAGCTAAATTACGTGGCTTATCAACATCACAGTCACGGTGTAATGCAGCGTAGTATGAAATAAGCTGTAAAGGAATAACTGCGACAAGTGGTGTTAATAATTCGTGTACCACTGGTAATACGTATGCGTCATCTTCTTCTTCAAGACCCTTCATTGAGATAATGCAAGGATTTGCTCCACGAGCGACAACCTCTTTCACATTACCACGAATGCTTAAGTTTACATGCTCTTGAGTGGCAAGTGCAATAATTGGTGTTCCCTCTTCAATTAAAGCGATTGTACCATGCTTCAACTCCCCACCAGCGAAGCCTTCAGCTTGAATATATGAAATCTCTTTTAACTTAAGAGCACCTTCAAGACCAACATAGTAGTCTACTGCGCGACCAATAAAGAAGCAATTACGTGTTGTTGATAGGAAGTCACGAGCAATTTGCTCCATTTCTTCTTTGGCATCACATAAAACTTCCATTCCATTTGCAATGATTCCTAGCTCTTGGCTTAAATCAAATTCAGAAGCAATACCACGTGCTTCTGCAGCTACAGCACCTAAAATTGATAATACAGCCAACTGTGCTGTATATGCTTTAGTTGATGCAACAGCAATCTCAGGTCCAGCATGAAGTAATAATGTATAATCAGCTTCACGGGATAGAGTTGAGCCAGGTACATTTGTGATCGTTAATGATTTATAACCATGCTCTTTAATTTGTACTAATACAGATCGGCTATCTGCGGTTTCACCACTTTGTGAAATAAAAACAAACAATGGGTTTTCAGATAATAATGGCATATTATAAGAGAATTCACTTGCTACGTGTACCTCTACCGGCACCTTCGCCATTTTCTCAATAAATTGCTTACCTACAAGGCCAGCATGGTAACTAGTACCCGCTGCAATGATATAGATGCGATCTGCAGAATTAACTGCATCTACGATATCATCAGCAATTGTTAATTTGCCATTTTCATCTTGATACTGTTGGATAATCTTACGAATGACTAAAGGCTGCTCATCAATTTCTTTTAACATATAATGTGGGTAGGTTCCTTTTTCAATATCACTAGCATCAAGTTCTGCTGTATATGGCGCACGTTCAATTACTTCACCTTTTAGGTTTTTGATTGTAACTGACTGTTCGGAAACTAGAACTATTTCTTTATCCATAATTTCAACATATTGATCAGTTACTTGTAACATAGCCATAGCGTCACTTGCTACTACATTGAAATTATCACCTAGACCTACAAGTAATGGACTCTTACTCTTTGCCACATAAATAGTTTCCTTGTTTTCTTTATCTAATAAAGCGATCGCATAAGATCCTTTTAATAGGCTTAATGTATGACGAAATGCTTCCTCAATTTCCATCCCATCATTAACAAAACCTTCAAGTAACTGAACAACTACTTCAGTATCTGTTTCACTTTTCAGCTCTACATCTGGTAAATACTCACGCTTAAGTCTAGAGTAGTTTTCAATCACTCCATTATGCACAAGTGTAAATCTCTCAGATTCACTTTGATGTGGATGCGCATTTACTTTACTTGGAACTCCATGTGTTGCCCATCTTGTATGACCGATCCCTACAGATGAAGCAAGAGTAGAATCAACAGCCTCTCGAAGAACTGCAATACGACCTTTTTCTTTAAAAACATGAACACCATTTTCATTCATTACCGCTATACCAGCTGAATCATAACCACGGTATTCAAGTTTTTCAAGCCCTTTTAGTAAGATTTCCTTTGTATCATTTTGACCAATATATCCAACAATTCCGCACATATCTATTTTCCTCCTAAAAAAAGGAGGCAAGAAAGTCAGGGGACTCCTTGCCCCCTTGTTTGTTTTTATTATTTTTTCAATCATTTCCTTCTCTTTGTACTATGAGTTACCTCAAAGCTTTTAAAGAAGAAATTTCGGTTGTGATTGGTGTTCAACCGGGAGGTATCCGCCGAAATTTCGATAAACCTCCTCCTCGTCAACTATATGGGATTTTCGATCGTCCATGTAGTTCAGGCGCTTTATGAAATTGTTATCCCCAATCCTCACTTTCTATCTTTGAATAAAATACATACTTAATATTAGCATGTTTTTTATTTTCGTCAATAACATTTCCTAATTTAGCAAAATATTGGATATTTTTGCTATGTAATAAAATATGCATAAGTGCCCCTGATGTGACACTTATGCATAAAAAGGATTACTCGTTCAATCCCATTTCTTCTTTAACAACCTCTACAATACGTGATACATATTCTTCACATTGTTCTACTGTTGGTGCTTCAGCCATTACACGTACCAGTGGCTCTGTACCAGAAGCTCTAACTAAGATTCTGCCATTACCGTTCATCTCAGCTTCAACTTCTTCGATAATAGTTTTAATTTTAATATATTCCATGACACGATTCTTATCAGATACCTTAACATTCACTAATTTTTGCGGGAATTTTTTCATTTCACCAGCAAGCTGTGATAACGGCTTTTTTGTAAGCTTCATGATATTGACCAATTGTAACCCTGATAGAAGTCCATCACCGGTTGTATTATAGTCTAAGAAGATAATATGACCAGATTGTTCTCCACCTAGGTTGAAGCCATTCTTGCGCATTTCTTCCACTACATATCTGTCGCCTACTGCCGTTTGAGCTGTTAAAATTTCTTCCTGCTCAAGCGCCTTGTAAAACCCAAGATTACTCATTACTGTTGAAACAACTGTTTGATGCTTTAAGCGACCAAATTCCTTCATATATTTAGCACAAATATACATAATTTGGTCTCCATCTACGACTTCTCCATTTTCATCAATGGCAATCATTCGATCTCCATCACCATCAAATGCTAGACCAACATCTGCACCCTTCTCTTTCACAAATGCAGCTAGTGTTTCAGGATGTGTTGAACCTACACCATCATTAATATTCAAACCATTCGGTGATGTTCCAATCGTAGATATATCAGCATCTAAATCAGCAAATAAATGGGCTGCCAATGAAGATGTCGCTCCATGTGCACAGTCTAACGCGACATGTAAACCTGAAAAGTCTTCATCCACTGATTGCTTTAAAAATTGTAGATATTTTTGACCACCTTCAAAATAATCATTCACTTGACCTAAATCTGCTCCAATAGGTCTTGGAAGCGTATCTTCCGCTTGATCTAATAATTGTTCAATCTCTTTTTCCTGATCATCTGTTAATTTAAATCCATCTGATCCAAAAAACTTAATCCCGTTATCAGCGACTGGATTATGTGAAGCTGAAATCATCACTCCAGCTTGCGCACCAAGAGCTTTGGTTAAAAATGCTACCCCAGGAGTGGTTATCACACCTAGTCTCATTACTTCTGCACCAATTGATAGCAACCCTGCTACCAAAGCTCCTTCTAACATATGACCAGATATACGTGTATCTCTACCAATTAAAACTTTTGGACGTTTTTTATCTTTTGTTAGGATATATCCACCATAGCGACCAACCTTAAATGCTAGTTCCGGGCTAAGCTCACTATTTGCTATACCTCTTACTCCATCTGTTCCAAAATATTTACCCATAATTTTTCGCTCCTTTGTAGCCTATCCATATAAAATACTATCGTTCAGTAATTTCTATCTTCACTGTTTCCTGTGGCAGTTTCCATGATATATTTTGCGGGCCATTTACCTCAACAGGTATTTCATGTTCTCCTGCGCCTAAATTCGTTACATTAATATAAATCTCAATATCAACAGGCCTTATTGCCTCAAGAGTGCTTTCTGCTCCTAATACATCTAAATCTAGGGTACCTGTTTCAGGGCTAACAAAGTCGATAGCAAGTCCACTTCCTAACCCGAAACTTTGGATTGGGAGATTGGAGAGTCGTCTTTGCTCCTCTTTTTCAACATCGATTTTAATTTTTATCGTACTTGGAGAGATTTTTTCAATTCCCTCTGGAACAGGAATAGCAACCTCTAACGTCGTATCTTCGGTGATTTCCTCTAAATTAACAACAACACCATCAATGAATTCGATATCTTCTAGATTTTCTGTCGGTCCATAAATAGTTACTTCGTTTGGAGTAGACTCTAAGCTGACGATACTTAATCCATCTCTTAATGAACCTTCTCTTTTTATTTTAAACGGCACTTTTTTGCTTGGACTTGTTATCGGCACCGTAACCTCAACAACAGATGGTTCCACAGTAACTGGTAAAATGTTTTGATTCTTATCATAGACAGCTACTCTTGATTCCTGGACGACTGTTTCTTTCACTTCATTTAAATCAACAAGGGCCTTGACCAAAGCAATTTGTTCGATTTCATCTCTTGCACCTGTGATTTTTACAACATTAGGCTTAACAATTGCTTGTTCTGCAATATAACCTTCGGCCACTTCATTTTGGTTTAAAAAGTCTACCTCTACAGGTAATTCAATGGTTACCTTTTCTTTGATTATTACAGTTGCCTCTGACGGCTCAATTTCGACATTTATTTGATCAGAAATATTCCGATATTCAAATTCAACTTTATGTGTCCCAATTTGGTAATTAGTTAAATCCACATATACCTCGATATCTCTTTGAAGGGCCGCAGTTTTTGTTACACTTACAGGACCCTCTAGACTAACTGTGACAGTCGAAGGAACTCCGGTAACAACATGATTTTCCTCATTATA
This sequence comes from Litchfieldia alkalitelluris, assembly GCF_002019645.1. Taxonomy (GTDB): domain Bacteria; phylum Bacillota; class Bacilli; order Bacillales; family Bacillaceae_L; genus Litchfieldia; species Litchfieldia alkalitelluris. Next base: position 168,921 of record NZ_KV917374.1, read on the forward strand.
TTCGACAATTATAGGTATATCAGATATGGTTTCAACATGATTATTAGTTGTTGTTAGCCCAATCGGACTAAACGATTTCGGCTGTGTCTCAAAACTAACTGACATGTACAGTAAGAGCGCCAATAATAACGCTACAATCCTCATGAACCAATTATTGTTCATAAACTTATCCATTTTTCTTCCCCCTCCATTGCCAACGTGTTGAGGAAGTTGATCCATGATTTGTGATTAATTCTTTTTCAAGCAAGCCACGTAGATGGTCTTGCTTTAACTCTCGATGAAGTTCTCCGTTTTTCGTTAAGGATACACTTCCTGTCTCCTCTGATACTACAATCGTTATACTATCTGTAACTTCACTTATACCAAGAGCAGCTCGGTGACGAGTCCCTAATTCTTTTGAAATAAATGGACTCTCTGACAGTGGTAAATAACAAGCTGCTGCTGCAACTTGGTTTTTTTGAATGATGACTGCCCCATCATGAAGTGGGGTATTAGGGATAAATATATTTATTAGTAATTCTGACGAGACATTTGCGTGAAGTGGTATTCCTGTTTCAATATAGTCACTCATTCCCGTTTCTCGCTCAATCGATATTAATGCTCCTATTCTTCTTTTTGCCATATAATCTGTAGATTTAATAATTCCTTCAATAAGCTTTGTTTGATTATCATCCTCATCAGACCCAGTTCTTGAGAATATTCTTCCACGTCCTAATTGCTCTAAGGCCCTCCGTAGCTCCGGCTGAAAAATAATAATAACTGCCAAGAAACCCCATGTTAATGCTTGATCCATTAACCATTGAAGAGTATGTAATTCAAAGAATGCACTTAACATACGTATAACAACAATGACGATGATTCCATTAACCAGCTGTACAGCCTTCGTTCCACGAATTACATTAATTAGTTTATATATGACATACCAAACAAGGAGAATATCAACAATATTCGCTAGATAATTTATGATGGGAAAGTCTCCAAATGGCATTCTCACACTTCCTCTATCTATTTATTACATAATATTCTTAGGTACAACTTCATAATTATATCATAAATCTTTCTGCATCTTATTACAAACCACTTACTATAGGATAATTATTATATGGTCATTTCTTACATAATCCTAAAAACAACCTAAATGTGGCAGTAGCTCTGCGCGTAAAGGTTATCCATCCTAACGTTTATTGTACCAATTAACATTATTCTTTGAGAAAAAACATATTGTACATTGGATAATAGGCACATCAGCATAAATATCAAACGAAGGAGTCACCATTAGTGACTCCTTCCTACTTCCCATATGGTTGATACCCATTACTAACATTCAAAACATTGACAGCATCTTTAACTGTTTTCTTGATATGGAACCACATCCATTCAAACATTTCATTAACCTCTTTAATTTCACCCGTTACATTTCCGGCAGATGCTAAGTACTGCTTTCCATTTATGACGGTTACATCTCCTTGGATTTCTCCCTCAATAAATATGTCACCATTTCGCACGACTACATTCCCTTCAACTATTTCTCCTTCGGGCACAATCACCTTGTTATTTTCGATCACAAGATTTGGCTGCTTGGATACAGATAATTCCTGATTGTCATTCCATAAAGAAAATACACTGCTTGTCATTAATAATAAAAATACAGCAGCGGCTGTTAACAATGGATGGGTTTTTAGCCACCTGTTGGTTCTCACTGATTTCTTTTCCTTTGGTAAATTGGCCATGATTTTTGATGTAAAATCATCTGGCGCATGAATATGTGAAGTGCTTTGCACTAAAGCTATCGACTTTTTCAACTCATGAAAGTGCAATTCACAGTCTTCACATTCCGCTAAATGCTCTCTCAATTCTCGCTCTTCTTCACTTGTTATCTCTTCATCGAGATATTTATGCATTAATTGAATTGTGTCAGTAGGACAATTCATACCTATCACTCCTATTTATACATTTCGTAGCTGATGTCTAAGCGCTTCTCGAGCCCTATGAATTCTTGTTTTAACCGTGCCAACTGGAAGGTCTAGTATATCGCCAATTTCTTTGAGAGACAGCTCTTCAATGTACTTCAAGACAATCACTGAACGGTATTTTGCTGGTAGTTGTAGGATGGCATGTTGAATCGTTTCTTGCAGTTCCAAGCTCTCTAGCTTTTCATCTGGCTGGATCACATCCGCTGCCACCTGAGAGTAAAGTGTTAGACCTTCAGCTCCAGCAACTTCAGCATCTAGATAATAATCAGGTTTTTTCTTTCTTAAACGATCAATTGATAAATTTGTCGCTATACGAAATAGCCATGTAGAGAACTTCTTATTAATATCATAACTATGAATATTAATGTAAGCTCGAAGAAAGGCTTCCTGAGAAATGTCCTCCGCTTCATGACTGTTTCCTACCATCCGGTAAGAAATTTGATACACTTTATCCTTGTAGAGTTCTACAATTTCAGCAAAGGCGTTTTGATCACCTTTTTTCACTTGTTTTATTCTGTTTTTTATAATTGTCTCCATCATTTAACCTCCGCTCATCTGCGGCTATATGTATTGTACGAACTAACTTTTAAAAGGTTTCATATTTTCTTCTAACATTTTATCAAAAATTAAGTGTCTGTAGGTTAAAATTATGAAATTTTTGGATATTTTATTATTTTAGAAGAGTAACACGTGTAGTAAAACGAGGTTGAAAATAAAATTAGACAATACCTTCTTTATTTTTCAATAAAGAGAAGTATTGCCTTTAATCACTTTTTAGAACTTGTTTGAAAATATATTAAAGTAGCTTTTCTCCAAATAATGAGCCCATTAATGCAACAGCTACGGAAGCGGTTTTATTTTTATCATCTAAAATAGGGTTAACTTCAACAAATTCCGCTGAAGTGATAATTTTAGCTTCTTCCAACATTTCCATAGCAAGATGACTTTCTCGGTAACTAATACCTCCAAGAACAGGGGTACCCACTCCAGGTGCATCATGCGGGTCTAATCCATCTAGATCTAACGAAAGATGGACACCATCTGTTCGATCTTTTAAATAATTTATAGAGTCTTCCATCACTTTCGTCATACCAAGTCTATCGATTTCATGCATTGTATATACTCTTATTCCTAATTCCTTTATTAGTTTCTTTTCACCGTCATCAAGGGATCTTGCACCTATAATGACTATATTCTCCGGCTTGATCTTCGGGTTAAAACCATATAGGTCTGTTAAAGATGGATCTCCAATTCCTAAACTTGCAGCAAGTGGCATCCCGTGTATATTACCCGATGGTGAAGTTTCAGATGTGTTTAAATCACCATGAGCATCATACCAGATGACTCCTAGATTTTGATAATGCTTTGCTACACCAGCTAGTGTTCCAATAGCGATACTATGGTCTCCCCCAAAGACTAATGGGAACTGACCTCTAGTGATAGCTTCATCAACTGTTTTAGCTAGTTTTTCATTAGCTGATGCAACCTCGTTAAGGTTACGAAGATTTGTTACTCCTGGGGCGGCTTTTCGATCAACAAACTTTATTTCTATATCTCCTAAATCTTCAATCTCATAATTTAGATTTTCTAATCTCTCAACGATTCCAGCATACCTAATAGCACTTGGTCCCATATCAACTCCACGTCGTAATTGGCCTAGGTCCATTGGTACACCAATGATGGATATATTTCTTTTCATTTATCTCTCTCCTCCCTTAACCCTTAAGTCTATTTTATATGTAAAAGAGGGAATGACTCAACTCGACATATTGATGAATATATATACGTAGAGAGTCTACTGATAACTCCCACCCCTGAAGGAGTGGGGTTCTAAAATACTAATACACTTCTTAATGGCACCCTTATCTTCCTTGCAGAAAGAGTTTCTGCCAAAACACTGGTGTGTGTTCTTTTAGAACATTAACGGACGTATTGCGTATAGCAAGGCACTTCGCCAAGTCAGCCTAAAAGGACCTCTTGTGTGCTTACCGTTCCGACTTCTCTCTTGGACGTTATCACGACCAATCAGGTTTGTATTTTATGCGACAAACCAACGCAATGTTTTACTTGATGATTTTTTTAATTGTGCAACCTCACGGTTATGCAACTTAACAAAGTTATCCCATTGTGCATTGCATAAATCTACATCAACGGAATTGAGGGTTTCGTTTGTATTACCTATTAAAAAAGCACTATATAAATCACGTTGAATGCTAATTTCACCAAAATGATTCCAACGCTCTGAAAGTTGTTTTTTATTGTATTCATTCGTTCTATGATTGAACTGGCTTGCTTTTGTAGCATATGTATCTATTTTTTTAATAGTTCGTCCCTGATACCCGAGTTTCCGGTCAATGATTGCGAGTAGCATAGCAGGAGCTCGGTTCGCAATGGATTTACCAAATCGTTTTTTATGATTTATTTTGCCGTTTTTCTTATTTCTTGTAGTGTTTTTCGCTCGTCTTTGTAGCGACTGAAACCGCATGGTTTCTACTCGAATGTCAGAACCGAGATGTAGAATATCATTTGCTAATATTTCATGTGCTAATTTTCGTTTAATAGTGGTTTTTCGAAATAATTCTTTTCGTTTTTGACGCAATTTTTTATATTGATTAGAATAGGTCCAGGTTAATCTACCTTTCCTAATAGTCCCGTTCTCGTGAAAATTGTTAGGGTTAGTTGACCGTTTAGAACGGTCCATTTTACGTTGGATACGACGAAGCTCTCTTTCTTCGGTATTGCACTCTGGTGCAAGTTCACGAAGTTCTACCTTACTATCACTACTAATAGCTATAGTAGATGTTCCAATATCGATACCAACTCGTTTTGTTTCGTCATCAGCAACCTTTCGGTTGCTTTTTTTTGGAGGATACCCTTCTAAAATGAGTTGTGAATAGTATCGAACTTTACCACGAACTTCACGTTTTAGAATGCGTACATATTTTGTTTTATCCAATAAAGCTATGTGAGCATATTCATCGTTAGCTTTCGGCGTAATAGGGGCACAAATCCAATTTTTTGGTTTAGGATTTTTCTTTGTTGGTTTATCTCCCCAAAGAATATTACCGTCCACGTATCGCAAACCAGTAGAATTGGATTTGTTTTCAACCGAAATATCATCACGAAATGACTTAAAGTGCACTCTTTTAGCTTTTCCAAAATGCAGTTTCTCAACGGCTTCAAAAGCCCTAGTGGCAATTTTTTGTGCTTCTAAGCTACCAATGTTCTCTTTGAATTTTTGTTGAACAGACTTTACAAAATGATGCATTCCATATTCAGAAAAACCGAAGGTTAACCTTAATTCACTTAACTGCTTATCGCGAATTTTTGACTTGGGTTCATTGATTAGGATGCGATAGTTTTTGTTTGCCTTTACAGCTTTGTGTCTTTTAAGGGCTTCACCTAGACAAGAATTGTAGACTAACCTAGCAATCTTTAACTTTTTCTCTAAACGGTCCTGTTGCCAAATAGGTATACGCAAAGGGAACTCAATTGTATAGGTTGGTGTGCTCTTTCTTGTCATAGGATTCTACTCCTTACTATTGTCGTTTTTTTTGATTTTCAACGTATTGTTTGATTGTTTCGCTCGATACGTTTCCTGCGGTAGATACAAAGTACGAACGTGTCCACAAGCTAGGCAAATGTTGAAGATGAGAGAATTCCTCTCTTAACTTTTTCGAAGTCACCCCTTTTATTTTAGCCATAATATCAGCAGGACTTAGTGTTTGGTAGTGCGTTCAGGAACATGTGGGTATGGTCTTTATCGCATTCTAATGCAACAATGCCGATCTCCAGTTCAGTACAAACTTCTCGCACCAACTCTTTAAAACGTTCTTCTACAGTGTTTTGTAGGAATATTTTCCTTCTATATCTGGGACAAAATACAAAATGGTAGTTAATTAATGAAATAGTTGTGTTTGTTTTTCTATAATTATTCATACTATCATCGTATCAGTTTATTGTTTATACTGTAACAAAATAACTCAAAAAAGAGAACTAATCTTTCGAATACTTGAAGCACCAAAAACCTTCGGTTTATCAGTGGCACTCCGTATTCGACTTCACTTTCATCCCACGCCTGAAGGAGTGGGCTTTCTCGTTCAGGAAAGGCTGTAAGATGAGAGTTTATTTTATTAACTTTATATAATGTAATAAGTGTATATTGACAATATCTCAGGGTGTGAATGGCAATCGCTTCGATCCACTCCCGTGAAACCGTCCATGAGTTTGTCACTGTTGGCTACTTCTGGGTTGGCTGAATCTCCTGCTGATACCTAAAGACCATGTAAAGGTTTCAAAGGCCTTATCTGATTCCCTTGCTGATGACAAAAGCACAAATAAGGGAATTCAAGAGTGGTCTGATTCCCTTGCTCATGCCAACACCATTTCTAAGGGAATTAAACCGTACCAAGTACTGGTCTAGTTGCTCTACACACATTCTTTACCCGCTGCTATGAACTTACTTTGTTATCCAACACAATCCAAGCAGACTTGTTTTATTAGATTCTTAATACAAAAAAAACCTTAAATCTCTGATTTAAAGGTTGGTTATTGATCTTATTATTGGTGGAGCCTAGCGGGATCGAACCGCTGACCTCCTGCGTGCAAGGCAGGCGCTCTCCCAGCTGAGCTAAGGCCCCATATCTTATTTGTATAAAAATGAGCCATGAAGGACTCGAACCTTCGACCCTCTGATTAAAAGTCAGATGCTCTACCAACTGAGCTAATGGCTCACAATGTGAATAAAGATTAGATTATTTTGTAGTTCTTAATAGAATGGCTGGGCTAGCTGGATTCGAACCAACGCATGACGGAGTCAAAGTCCGTTGCCTTACCGCTTGGCTATAGCCCATTGAAGAAGTTTGGAAATTACATAAAAAAATCTGTTTAATTCTATTTATGTAACAATAGAATCTAACAGCTTTATCATTACATAAATGGTGGAGGGGGACGGATTCGAACCGCCGAACCCTCAGGGAGCGGATTTACAGTCCGCCGCGTTTAGCCACTTCGCTACCCCTCCATATAAATGGTGCCGGCGATAGGAGTCGAACCCACGACCTACTGATTACAAGTCAGTTGCTCTACCAACTGAGCTACACCGGCATATTTTTTGTTAAAAATGGTGGAGGATGACGGGATCGAACCGCCGACCCCCTGCTTGTAAGGCAGGTGCTCTCCCAGCTGAGCTAATCCTCCAAAAAATAAATTTTTCATTTTTCATTACATCAAAAAAAAATGGTGACCCGTACGGGATTCGAACCCGTGTTACCGCCGTGAAAGGGCGGTGTCTTAACCGCTTGACCAACGGGCCAGTTTCATTAAAAATCCCAATAAGCTTCCAACCGGGATCGAACCGATGACCTCTTCCTTACCATGGAAGTGCTCTACCTACTGAGCTATGGAAGCAAAGAGAAAATGGCTCCACAGGCAGGACTCGAACCTGCGACCGATCGGTTAACAGCCGATAGCTCTACCACTGAGCTACTGTGGAAAAATATAAGCCTAGCGACGTCCTACTCTCACAGGGGGAATCCCCCAACTACCATCGGCGCTGAAGAGCTTAACTTCCGTGTTCGGTATGGGAACGGGTGTGACCTCTTCGCCATCATCACTAGACTTATGAAGGTTCGCACCTTCAAAACTAGATAACGTTCAGACATTCATTACTTATTTGGTTAAGTCCTCGAGCAATTAGTATCAGTCAGCTACACACGTCACCGCGCTTCCACCTCTGACCTATCAACCTCGTCATCGTCGAGGGATCTTACTAGCTTGCGCTATGGGAAATCTCCTCTTGAGGGGGGCTTCATGCTTAGATGCTTTCAGCACTTATCCCGTCCACACATAGCTACCCAGCGATGCCCTTGGCAGAACAACTGGTACACCAGCGGTGTGTCCGTCCCGGTCCTCTCGTACTAAGGACAGCTCCTCTCAATTTTCCTACGCCCACGACGGATAGGGACCGAACTGTCTCACGACGTTCTGAACCCAGCTCGCGTACCGCTTTAATGGGCGAACAGCCCAACCCGTGGGACCGACTACAGCCCCAGGATGCGATGAGCCGACATCGAGGTGCCAAACCTCCCCGTCGATGTGGACTCTTGGGGGAGATAAGCCTGTTATCCCCGGGGTAGCTTTTATCCGTTGAGCGATGGCCCTTCCATGCGGAACCACCGGATCACTAAGCCCGACTTTCGTCCCTGCTCGACTTGTAGGTCTCGCAGTCAAGCTCCCTTGTGCCTTTACACTCTACGAATGATTTCCAACCATTCTGAGGGAACCTTTGGGCGCCTCCGTTACATTTTAGGAGGCGACCGCCCCAGTCAAACTGCCCACCTGACACTGTCTCCCATGCCGATTTAGGCATGTGGGTTAGAATTTCAATACAGCCAGGGTAGTATCCCACCGACGCCTCCACCGAAGCTGGCGCTCCGGCTTCTAAGGCTCCTACCTATCCTGTACAAGCTGTACCAAAATTCAATATCAGGCTACAGTAAAGCTCCACGGGGTCTTTCCGTCCTGTCGCGGGTAACCTGCATCTTCACAGGTACTATAATTTCACCGAGTCTCTCGTTGAGACAGTGCCCAGATCGTTACACCTTTCGTGCGGGTCGGAACTTACCCGACAAGGAATTTCGCTACCTTAGGACCGTTATAGTTACGGCCGCCGTTTACTGGGGCTGCGATTCAAAGCTTCTCTCGCGATAACCTCACCTCTTAACCTTCCAGCACCGGGCAGGTGTCAGCCCCTATACTTCGCCTTGCGGCTTCGCAGAGACCTGTGTTTTTGCTAAACAGTCGCCTGGGCCTATTCACTGCGGCTTATCAGGGCTATTCACCCTAATAAGCACCCCTTCTCCCGAAGTTACGGGGGCATTTTGCCGAGTTCCTTAACGAGAGTTCTCTCGAACACCTTAGGATTCTCTCTGCGCCTACCTGTTTCTGTTTTCGGTACGGACACCTCTCACCTCGCTAGAGGCTTTTCTTGGCAGTGTGAAATCAGGAACTTCGGTACTTTATTTCCCTCGCCATCACAGCTCAGCCTTAACGATTCGCGGATTTGCCTTCGTATCAGCCTTACCGCTTGGACGCGCATATCCAACAGCGCGCTTACCCTATCCTTCTGCGTCCCCCCATTGCTCAAACGGTGAGGAGGTGGTACAGGAATTTCAACCTGTTGTCCATCGCCTACGCCTTTCGGCCTCGGCTTAGGTCCCGACTTACCCTGAGCGGACGAGCCTTCCTCAGGAAACCTTAGGCATACGGTGGAGGGGATTCTCACCCCTCTTTCGCTACTCATACCGGCATTCTCACTTCTAAGCGCTCCACCAGTCCTTCCGGTCTGACTTCCCTGCACTTAGAACGCTCTCCTACCATTGTTCTAAAAGAACAATCCACTGCTTCGGTGATATGTTTAGCCCCGGTACATTTTCGGCGCAGAGTCACTCGACCAGTGAGCTATTACGCACTCTTTAAATGGTGGCTGCTTCTAAGCCAACATCCTGGTTGCCTGGGCAACGCCACATCCTTTTCCACTTAACGTATACTTTGGGACCTTAGCTGGTGGTCTGGGCTGTTTCCCTCTTGACTACGGATCTTATCACTCGCAGTCTGACTCCTGAATATAAGTCTTTGGCATTCGGAGTTTGACTGAATTCGGTAACCCGTTGGGGGCCCCTAGTCCAATCAGTGCTCTACCTCCAAGACGCTCATGTTCAAGGCTAGCCCTACAGCTATTTCGGAGAGAACCAGCTATCTCCAAGTTCGATTGGAATTTCTCCGCTACCCACACCTCATCCCCGCACTTTTCAACGTGCGTGGGTTCGGGCCTCCATTCAGTGTTACCTGAACTTCACCCTGGACATGGGTAGATCACCTGGTTTCGGGTCTACAACCACGTACTCATGCGCCCTATTCAGACTCGCTTTCGCTGCGGCTCCGTCTTATCAACTTAACCTTGCACGTGATCGTACCTCGCCGGTTCATTCTACAAAAGGCACGCCATCACCCGTTAACGGGCTCTGACTACTTGTAGGCACACGGTTTCAGGATCTCTTTCACTCCCCTTCCGGGGTGCTTTGCACCTTTCCCTCACGGTACTGGTTCACTATCGGTCATTAGGGAGTATTTAGCCTTGGGAGATGGGCCTCCCTGCTTCCGACGGGATTTCTCGTGTCCCGCCGTACTCAGGATCCACTCTAGAGAGAACGAAGTTTCGACTACAGGGCTGTTACCTTCTGTGGCTGATCTTTCCAGATCACTTCATCTACCTCGTTCTTTTGTAACTCCGTACAGAGTGTCCTACAACCCCAAGAGGCAAGCCTCTTGGTTTGGGCTATTTTCCGTTTCGCTCGCCGCTACTCAGGAAATCGCGTTTGCTTTCTCTTCCTCCGGGTACTAAGATGTTTCAGTTCCCCGGGTTTACCTTCAACTACCCTATGAATTCAGGTAGAGATACTACTCCATTACGAGCAGTGGGTTTCCCCATTCGGAAATCTTCGGATCAACGCTTGCTTACAGCTCCCCGAAGCATATCGGTGTTAGTCCCGTCCTTCATCGGCTCCTAGTGCCAAGGCATCCACCGTGCGCCCTTACTAACTTAACCTAAGTTAAAGTCGTAAAAACTTTACAGTTGATTACTTTGGTTTTAATTCTTAATGAATGTCTTGTTACGTTATCTAGTTTTCAAGGTACGACTTCTAATAGAAGGACAGTTCCTTCAAAACTGACCACAATAAATCAAGCGTCTTTTTATGAATCTCATAAGAGATTCAGTTTCCTTAGAAAGGAGGTGATCGAGCCGCACCTTCCGATACGGCTACCTTGTTACGACTACACCCCAGTCATCTGCCCCCCCTTAGGCGGCTGGCTCCAAGAGGTGACCCCACCGACTGCGGGTGTTACAAACTCTCGTGGTGTGACGGGCGGTGTGTACAAGGCCCGGGAACGTATTCACCGCGGCATGCTGATCCGCGATTACTAGCGATTCCAGCTTCATGCAGGCGAGTTGCAGCCTGCAATCCGAACTGAGAATGGTTTTATGGGATTCGCTTAACCTCGCGGTTTTGCTGCCCTTTGTACCATCCATTGTAGCACGTGTGTAGCCCAGGTCATAAGGGGCATGATGATTTGACGTCATCCCCACCTTCCTCCGGTTTGTCCCCGGCAGTCACCTTAGAGTGCCCAACTGAATGCTGGCAACTAAGATCGAGGGTTGCGCTCGTTGCGGGACTTAACCCAACATCTCACGACACGAGCTGACGACAACCATGCACCACCTGTCACCTATGTCCCTAAAAGGGAAAACTCTATCTCTAGAGCGGTCATAGGGATGTCAAGACCTGGTAAGGTTCTTCGCGTTGCTTCGAATTAAACCACTTGCTCCACCGCTTGTGCGGGCCCCCGTCAATTCCTTTGAGTTTCAGTCTTGCGACCGTACTCCCCAGGCGGAGTGCTTAATGCGTTTGCTGCAGCACTAAGGGGCGGAAACCCCCTAACACTTAGCACTCATCGTTTACGGCGTGGACTACCAGGGTATCTAATCCTGTTCGCTCCCCACGCTTTCGCTCCTCAGCGTCAGTTACAGACCAGAGAGTCGCCTTCGCCACTGGTGTTCCTCCACATCTCTACGCATTTCACCGCTACACGTGGAATTCCACTCTCCTCTTCTGCACTCAAGGCTCCCAGTTTCCAATGACCCTCCCCGGTTGAGCCGGGGGCTTTCACATCAGACTTAAAAGACCGCCTGCGAGCGCTTTACGCCCAATAATTCCGGATAACGCTTGCCACCTACGTATTACCGCGGCTGCTGGCACGTAGTTAGCCGTGGCTTTCTGGTTAAGTACCGTCAAGGTACGAGCAGTTACTCTCGTACTTGTTCTTCCTTAACAACAGAACTTTACGACCCGCAGGCCTTCATCGTTCACGCGGCGTTGCTCCGTCAGACTTTCGTCCAGTGCGGAAGATTCCCTCCTGCTGCCTCCCGTAGGAGTCTGGGCCGTGTCTCAGTCCCAGTGTGGCCGATCACCCTCTCAGGTCGGCTACGCATCGTTGCCTTGGTGAGCCGTTACCTCACCAACTAGCTAATGCGCCGCGGGCCCATCTGTAAGTGATAGCCGAAACCATCTTTTAATAGAGAACCATGAGGTTCTTTATTTTATCCGGTATTAGCTCCGGTTTCCCGAAGTTATCCCAGTCTTACAGGCAGGTTGCCCACGTGTTACTCACCCGTCCGCCGCTAATTAAAGGAAGCAAGCGTCCTTTAATCCGCTCGACTTGCATGTATTAGGCACGCCGCCAGCGTTCATCCTGAGCCAGGATCAAACTCTCCAATAAGAGATATTTGATTGCTCAAATAAAAATTTAAAACTAGATTAAACGTTGACGCTTGTTTATTGTGTTCAGTTTTCAAAGAACTTTTTGCTGTTTTGTCGTTTAGGCGACTTTCATAATATAACATGGTTAAAAAATGATGTCAACATATTTTCAAAAGCTTTTTTTATTACTTGGCTTTTGTTTTTACGACAAAAAATAATATATCATCCTATAATATGAAAGTCAACAGTCTATTTAAAATAAAATCGATAGATAAATCATGTTTATTTTTTAAACCTTCACAGATTTCGTTCTTATGTATTTCGTACATTCAGCTGGAGGTGCAATACGCTTTAAAAGTTGGAAGAGAATTTTATATCGTTCTTCCATTGCTTTTTTTACAATATGATCAATTCTGGAATCATCGATGTCTAGCAAGATTTCTTCCATCTCTCGTTTAACCAAATACTCCATCTCTTTTACTTCCTTTTGATTAATCAGTAGCCCTATCATAATTTTCACCTCATCTTTATTATCCCTTCTAGTTATTTCCACTTATAGAGAAAATATGAAAAAATAATTTCTTATTGATTACTCTCATATATTAAGTTGACAAGCATAGTATGTAGACAAGGAGTTTATATTTACTGAGGGGGATTAACATGAACTTTTTCTTTATCTTAAACGGCAAGAAAGTGAAGCAAGCACTCATCATTGTTGTTGCAGCATTTTTTACCGCAGGTGTACTATACATAGAAAACGGAACATTAAGTCCAGTGTTTTCTTCTGAAGATGGTCCACGGGCAATATATAAAGGCGATGAAAAAGATAAAAAGGTTGCTCTAACATTTAATATATCTTGGGGAGACACGAAGGCCATTCCTATCCTAGATGTATTGAAACAGGAGGGAATTAAAAACGCTACTTTCTTTTTATCAGCATCATGGGCAGAGAGACATCCTGATGTGGTAAAACGAATTGTCGATGATGGTCATGAGGTAGGTAGCATGGGGTATAATTATGAAAATTATACAAAGATGGAAGAAACTAAAATAAAAAGAGATATTCTTCGGGCACAAGAGGTATTTAATGGCTTAGGAATTAAAAAAGTGAACTTATTAAGGCCACCATCAGGGCACTTTGATAAAAAAGTATTAAAAGTAGCTGAGTCGGTTGGATATACTGTTATTCACTGGAGCATTAACTCGGATGACTGGGAAAACCCTGGGACAGACGTTATTGTGAACAATGTTTTAAAACCAATTGTTGGCGGGGACATCATTTTACTGCACGCTTCAGATTCTGCTAAACAAACAGAAAAAGCAATTTCTCCTTTAGTAAAGGGTATTAAGAAAAAAGGATATGAAAACTCAAGTATTTCTGACCTAATCGCCAATGCAGAAGCGACTGAGAAGGAATTAGATTAAGAATAAGCACCACCTCTTTTTCAAATAAATTGAAGAAAGGCGGTGCTTATTTTAATGTGTTTAATTTGTACTTGTCATTTTGGGAAGTATTAATAATTGATAAGCATTACAAATTAAGAGAGGGAAAATCATTAAATACAACCAACTTTGATCGTCTACTCTTAATGCCGGGAACCATTCAATTATCGATACTACAAACATGAAAAATAACGCAGGGATAAATGCTTGTCTATTTGTTAATTTACGTTTTATTAATGCAATAACTAAAGCAAAGATAAAAACTAAACTGGCAACTGTTACATATGGAAGAAGATTATCACCACGTTCTGCTGCAAATGCTTGATATCTAAAATACACTAAATCAAAAAAGACAAAAGCAATAAGGACTATTTGAACAGGATTCCATAATTTTCTAAATATACCTAAACCAAAGCGATGTACTGTTAAATAAGCAAAAAAGCCCATTTGGCTAATAATACTAAATATAAATCCTACTCCAATAAGCCAAAGTAATATTGAGAGGATTTCAATCACATCACCTTGAACAAATAATTCCTTGTAATCATCCCATTTGATTGCAAATCCAATGATGGATGTACTTATCGCACCAACAATTAATGTTGTTAAAAAAAACTTGACCCAGTTACGGCTTTTCACAAAAATATCCTCCAAATTCGATTTTTACTGTTTACAATTTAGACTTTTATTACATCTATAGAATCATTATAACTAAACGTATATTTTTTTGCGATAGTATCATATTAAAAATAGGATTATTCTGAAAGGAGCTTTTTAAAAATGAATAAAATGAAGTTGCTCCTCATCCTTATTCCTTTTTTAGTCATGATAGGATGTGCCCCAGCGGAGCAGGGCGGCAATCAAATGGATTATGACCAAACAAAAAAGATGGTCGTTGATATATTGAAAACTGATGAAGGTAAAAAAGCGATTGAAGAAATTATGGCCGATGAAAGTATGCAACAAAAATTAGTAATGGATCAAGCGATTGTCACTAAATCGATCCAAACGACACTTACATCGGATGAAGGTATTGCATTTTGGAAGAAGGCATTTGAGGATCCAAAATTTGTTGAAACTTTTGCAAAAAGTATGCAATCCGAGCATGAAAAACTTATTAAAGGTCTAATGAAGGATCCAGAATACCAGGGAATGATGATTGATATATTGAAGGACCCTGAAATGGAAAAGCAGTTTTTGGAAGTACTTAAGAGTAAGGAATATAGAGAGCACCTTCAAACTGTAATGACGGAAACATTTGAAAGTCCTTTATATCAAACAAAAATACAAGCTATCTTAATTAAAGCTGCTGAAGATATCCAAGCAGGTAAGGCTGGTAAAGAAGAAGAAAAGTAAGCAACACAAAAAGAACTGACCGTTATTTAGCCGGCCAGTTCTATTTTTTTCGGCGCTATCTACAACTAGTTCTGATGAATTAAGAGCTGTGGTACTCGTCTAAATCTCTTTCAGAAAAGCGGCTTCTATATAGTTTCGATGATTTTTTCCGCGATCTCCATATAAACTTTACCTACACGATGATCTTTTTCATATATAGACGGGGCGAAGTCGTCATTATTCCAATCAGGTTGCTGTAGTGGTAGCTTCCCTAATAAAGTTGTTTGTAATTCTTCTGCGAGTTTTTCGCCTCCACCTTGGCCAAAAACAAATTCCTTCTCACCAGTTTGTTTGCTTTCAAAATAAGACATATTCTCAATAACACCTACGATCTCATGATCTGTTTTCAAGGCCATGGCTCCCGCTCTTGCTGCAACGAATGCTGCTGTTGGGTGTGGAGTTGTGACAATTATCTCTTTACATGATGGAAGCATGGTGTGAACATCTAATGCGACGTCTCCGGTACCTGGTGGCAAATCTAAAAGTAAATAATCTAAATTACCCCAATCAACATCATTGAAGAAATTACCGAGCATTTTCCCTAGCATTGGACCTCTCCAAATAACAGGTGAGTTATCTTCTACAAAGAATCCCATCGAAATTACTTTTACACCAAAGCGCTCAACCGGAATAATTTTTTCACCTTTAACAACAGGTCTTTTAGTAATTCCCATCATATCTGGAACACTAAACCCATAAATATCGGCATCAATTAAGCCAACCTTTTTCCCTAAACGAGCTAAAGAAACAGCTAAATTAACAGAAACTGTTGATTTTCCTACCCCACCTTTACCACTGGCAACCGCGATAAAGGTTGTCTTATTTCCAGGTGTAAGTAAGGATTCCGAAGCTTCCTCTTCTGTCGTATGTTCTTCAACGACTTCTTGTGCTAATTCTGTAAAACGTAATCCAACAGAATCAGCCCCTGCTTCTTTTAATGCGTTTACAATTCGGTTCTGCAAATGAAGCTGTTCAGATGTACCAGTCCTTGCAAGTGCGATTTTTACGCTCACATGGGATTTCTCTTCTTTTACCTTTATTTCTTGAATCGCATTCGTTTCTTCAAATGTCTTATGTAAAAATGGATCTTTTAATTTTGATAAAATATTAAGTACCTTTTCTTCTGTTATCATGCTATCACCGCCTGTTTGATTTAATAAGTTTAGTATATCATATATGGTCATGATTTAACTGTGAGATAGCTCATAGCTAATGAAAAACACCCACCTTTAATCAGGAGGGTTGGTTTCATCAGAAAAATATCTAAGTAAGCCTAAGTAAATCGATTCAGCGACCTTCCCTTGATACTCGTCTTGAGTAAGTAATTTTCTTTCCTGTGGGTTTGATAGAAACCCTACTTCAACAAGAGCACCTGGTTTTTTAGCATTTTTCATAAGGTAAACACTATTAATTTTCTTTGCTTTTCGGGTTGTATTTGCTAAACCGGATCTCAATTCATCCTGAATAAACTTTGCAACTTCTTCATTCTCTTGGTATGCACCATAATAGAATGTTTGTGCTCCACTCCATTTAGGAGATGGAATGGCATTTAAATGAACACTAATAAATAGTTCAGCCTCCGAAGAATTAATCATCTCAACACGCTTTCTTAAGTCCTCTGATTTTCTACGACTGTATCCGGAGGTACTTTCTGAAGCTAAATCTTGATCCTCTGTTCGAGTCATTTGAACGAGCGCACCTTGCTCCTGTAAGTAATCTCTTAGTTTTAAACTTATCTCCAGCGCAATATCTTTTTCTAGAATATCTCCACTATTCGCCCCGCCATCAACACCACCGTGGCCGGGGTCTAACATAATAATTTTGCCGGATAAAGGCAGATTCCACGGTTGTACCGATGCTTTATCTAAAAACACAACTTGAAAAACAGAAAATAAACCAATAATTACAACTACAATACTACCTAGTATCAGTTTTCGTCTCACTATTTCCCCCTCCTGCATGTCCCTTCTATTCACTATATGGGACGAGGATCGGGAATATGAATTAATGTAGTCTTAAACGATATCTTTTTTGCCCTTTGTTAAAACCTTCATTCCACCAACTACCAACATACTCTTCACACGTATAATATAGAGCTTCACTCACAAATTCATGATCACCAGCATGTGTCCAGTAAGTAATAAAATCATATAGGGAATCAATCAAATACTTCTCATCGTAATAACATCTTTGCTTTACACTATCTAACTGCTCTCCATAATAGCCAAACCGACTATATTTCGCACCAAGTAAAAAAGCTTCAATTGCCACATCCATACATCCTTCTTCAATAGAAGAGACAAACAACGTCTTTGAACGTAAGTAGCTCCCAAAGCTAGAGTTAATTTTATTTTTCAGTCCTTCTAGTGAGATTTCTCGAAGCATTTTTCGTTCATAGGTTAGTTGCTTTTCGATTTTCTTTTCTTTAAATGTTGTAATTACATTCATCATCTCGGAAACCTCCCTTATAAAGTAGTTTCCATCATCTAAAGAAGAATCATTCCCACGTGAACAATCTACCTTAACCACCATTATTTGGAATTATTAAAATACAGATATTACATCCTTCTCCTATTTTCACCACAATGAAGGGCGACTGGATGATTACTGCAGGATTATAATTATTTATGTAGAATTATTTTAAGAGAATAAAGATAAGGATGGTTACAGGATGGCTTTAATTGATATGGATGAAAGTAAGGTGTTAGATCGAATCACAGATGGTTTTTTTTCATTAGATCATAATTGGAACTTCACATATGTTAACATTGCAGCTTCACAACTATTGTTTCGCGCACGAGAAGACTTGATTGGAAAAAATGTCTGGGGAGAGTTCCCAGAAGCTGTAGGGTTAGCTTTTTATAACTATTATCACAAGGCTATTGCAGAACAGACCCCCGTTAAATTTGAGGCATTTTTCCCTCCACTTGATACTTGGTTTGATGTTAGGGCATATCCTTCATCCAACGGACTGACTGTTTATTTCCTAGATGTAACTACAGAAAAGAAATTAGCTCAAGAAGATAAACAGCATTATAGGTCTTTATTTGAACAGAATCCAGATGCAGTATTTTCATTCGATCTTAATGGAAATTACTTAAGTGTAAATTCCGCAATGGAAGAGCTCTTAGGATATAGTGAGCAAGAGTATTTAAAGCTTTCCTATATACCCTTGGTGACTGAAGACGAAATAAAGAAAACTACGGAGCTTTATAGTAAGGCAGCTAAAGGGATTACACAAAATTACGAAACAAAAGCGATTCATAAAGATGGTCATATTGTACACGTAAGTGTGACTAATATGCCCATCATTGTTGATGATGAAGTTGTTGGTGTATACGGAATCGCCAAAGATATTACAGGTCATAAATTGACTGAACAAAAACTTCTTAAATCAGAGAAACTTTCAGCAGTAGGACAACTTTCCGCTTCTATTGCTCATGAAATACGGAATCCACTTACAGCGCTAAAAGGATTCCTGCAAATTATGATGGCATCAAGGGATAATATAGAAGATAGCTACTTTGAGATTATGTCAGATGAGATTGCTCGAATAGAATTGATTACAGGGGAATTATTAATGGTGGCTAAACCACA
This sequence comes from Litchfieldia alkalitelluris, assembly GCF_002019645.1. Taxonomy (GTDB): domain Bacteria; phylum Bacillota; class Bacilli; order Bacillales; family Bacillaceae_L; genus Litchfieldia; species Litchfieldia alkalitelluris. The sequence goes on from NZ_KV917374.1 coordinate 187,648, forward strand.
AGCACACCATTTTAATTTTGAAAACATCACCGAGATTTTCAAGGATGTAAAAGCATTACTTAGCTCACAGGCACTGATGTACAACGTGAATATCATATTGGAGTCTGAAGACCTGCCTTTAATTTTTTGTGTCGGGAATCAATTGAAACAGGTGTTTATTAACCTTATAAAAAATGCAATTGAATCAATGTCTGTTGCTGGAGGTGCTATATCCATTACACTCTCTAAGAAAAGTAAAAATGAGATATTTATTCAAATATCTGATCAAGGATGTGGTATTCCAGAAGAATTACTATCCAATATCGGTATCCCTTTCTATACAACAAAACAAAAAGGAACAGGCCTCGGGATGATGACTAGTTTTAAAATTATTGAGTCCCATAATGGCAGAATGGAAATTAATAGTACAGAAGGTGAAGGTACAACTATTACGATTCAGTTACCTGTTCATTGGGTTGCTTGACATTATAAATATTATCATGTAGCAGTATGCCAGAAAGGTAAATTCTATAATTCGATTACATCGATTAAATTTATTCATTCTGAAACGGAATCAGAAGCTCTCTCTGATTCCGTTTTTTACTTTTACTTTCATTTTAAATGGCTGTGTCCTATCATGTTGAATTCACTGTGGTGATTTAAACGGATAAATTCCGCTTAAATTGGGAAATATCACCATTTCCCTAAAAATAACCGGAGTTTTTCCACTTATATGAACCTAATCTTTAGATTTCTTCATATATTAGAGAATTTAACCGGAATATATCCGCATAACGATACTTAACACCCTACTAGATACATTAGCCGGAATTTCTCCGCCTATGAGTTCCTTCCTATACCACACGAAAAACACCACAGCATCAATGCCTGTGGTATTCCAAACTTTTATCATTCCTATCTATTTAAAAAAGACCCCCAACCATAGGTTGAGAGTCTTCCAAAACGTAAAAATTAACGCTTTGAGAACTGAGGCGCACGACGAGCACCTTTAAGTCCGTATTTCTTACGCTCTTTCATACGAGCGTCACGAGTTAATAGACCAGCGCGCTTTAAAGTTCCGCGGAATTCTGGATCAGCTTGAAGTAACGCACGAGCGATACCGTGACGAATTGCACCAGCTTGACCAGTGTATCCACCGCCATCTACATTTACAAGAACATTGTAGTTTCCTACAGTTTCAGTAGCTGCAAGTGGTTGTTTCACTACTTCTCTTAAAGCTTCAAATGGGATGTATTCAGTGATGTCACGACCGTTGATTGTAATGCTACCGTCACCAGGAACTAAACGTACACGTGCAACAGAGCTCTTACGACGACCAGTGCCATAATATTGTACTTGTGCCAAATTAAATTACCTCCTTATTAATTAACCGCGAAGTTCGTAAACTTCAGGTTGTTGTGCTTGATGTGGATGTTCTGCTCCAGCATAAACGTGAAGCTTTTTGAACATTTGACGTCCTAGAGAACCTTTTGGAAGCATACCTTTAATAGCAAGCTCAAGCATTTTCTCTGGGTAGTTCGTACGCATTTCTAGAGCTGTTCTAGATTTTAGACCGCCTGGGAATTGACTGTGACGGTAGTAGATTTTGTCAGTTAATTTCTTACCAGTTAATTCGATCTTTTCTGCATTGATGATGATTACATAATCACCAGTGTCAACATTTGGTGTAAAAGTTGGCTTGTTTTTACCACGTAAAACTGAAGCAACTTCACTTGCAAGACGACCTAAAGTTTTACCTTCAGCGTCTACAACGTACCATTTACGCTCTATGTTATTAGCTTTCGCCATAAACGTTGTACGCATGTGTTTCCCTCCTAATAGTTAAAAATAACTTTGGTTTATTTTATTCTAACACGATTAAAGACTTTCCGGGGCTTTATCGTGGGGTTAAAATACCATACCTAAATATATTATATCTTTGTATCTCCAATGTCAAGGAAATGTTACACCAGGATTAGTTGTCATAATCAACTTTCCATAAATAGAGTCCATGACCTGGGGCTGTTTTACCTGCTAAAGAACGATCGTGTACTTCTAGCATTTGTTCTATTTGCTCAAGTGAAATTCTTTTCTGACCAACCTCAAGTAGCGTTCCCACAAGGATTCTTACCATATTGTACAAAAAACCATTCCCTACAAATCTAAAAATAAGCTCATCTTCATTCTCTATAATACCTGCTTCATAAATCGTTCTAACTTTATCTTTAACATCTGTTTTCGCAGAACAAAAACTAGTAAAATCATGTGTTCCTTTAATTAAATTCATAGCAAAGTTGATCATTTCTAGATCTAGCTGATATGGATAATGATATAAATAATGTCGGGAAAAAACATCCTTTTCAACTGTTCTACTAATTTTATAGCGATATTCTTTTTTTACTACACTAAACCGAGCATGAAAGTCCTCTGTTACCTGCTCGACATGAATGATAGCAATATCATCAGGTAAAAGGGTGTTAAGAGCTTTCTTCCAGCGGACTGAAGGGATATCTAGGGTTGTATCAAAAGTGATCACCTGACCCATCGCATGGACCTTAGCATCGGTTCTTCCAGATCCCGTAATACGAACCGGTGACTTATGCATTTGGGTTAAAACCTGCTCAATGGTTTCTTGAACGGTTCGTTTATTCGGTTGTATTTGATAGCCGTTAAAGTGAGTGCCATCATATGAGATTGTACATTTTAATCGTGTCATCTCGTATCTCCATTAGCTTCTTAATAAAAATAGACCTATAGATAATAATACTAATAAAGCAATCATCATCGTATCTATGATTCCCCATCGTAAAACTCTGAGCTTTGTACGGCCTTCGCCACCTCGATAACCACGTGCCTCCATTGCAACAGCAAGCTCCTCCGCCCTTTTAAAAGAACTTATAAATAATGGAATTAGCAAGGGCACTATCGCATTTATCCGGTCTTTAATTGGCCCTGATGCGAAATCCATTCCTCTTGCAGATTGTGCTTTGACAATTTTTTCTGTTTCCTGCATTAAGGTTGGTATAAAACGCAACGAGATTGACATCATAAGCGCTAACTCATGAACAGGCATTCCAAGCTTCTTAAATGGGTTTAATAGACTTTCCATCCCATCAGTAACCTCAATCGGTGTTGTGGTTAATGTTAATATTGTCGTCATTATGACAAGAAATAATAACCTTAGAGAAATAAAAACTCCTTGCACCAACCCACCTTCATGAATATCAAGGGTTCCTACACTTAATAATACTTCTCCTTCCTTTGTTAAAAAGAGATGTATCAAAAATGTAAAAATCACGACAAGGATAATAGGTCGTAAACCGTTTAAAATATAATAGATTGGAATCCTTGTAAGAAACATCAATGTTAAAGTAAAAATCGTTAATAAGCCATATGAATAAAAATTATTTGCTAGAAAAACAACTGCTATAAAAAGAGATACGAGGATAAGCTTCGATCTCGGGTCCATTTTATGAATGATTGAATAACCTGGTACATATTTTCCAATGATTAATCCTTGCATTCGTTTTTGCCACTCTTTCTAATAAACTGATTCACAAACTCAACAAGTTCCTCCATGGTTAAACAAGAGGAAGGAATTCTAGTATTAAAGCGTTTTTCAAGCTTAATCTTAAAGCGCACTGTTTCAGGGACATCTAAACCGAGCCTCATTAACTCCTCAGCATCTGAGAAGATCTCATCAACGGAACCTTGATTCACGATAGTGCCTTTGTGCATAACAATAATGTGGTCAGCATATTTTGCTGCATCCTCCATACTGTGAGTTACTAACACCGTAGTAAGATGCTTTTCTTTATGCAGCTTGTAAAACATCTCCATCGTTTCTGTTCGACCTCGAGGATCTAAGCCTGCTGTCGGTTCATCTAAGACTATCACTTCTGGCTCCATGGCAAGAATACCTGCAATTGCCACTCTTCTCATTTGGCCACCACTTAAGTCAAATGGTGACCGTGTAAGAAACTCTTCTGATAGACCAACAAGTTTTATAGCTTCCTTTGCTCTCCGTTTTGCAACTTCCTCTGAAACGCCAAAGTTCATGGGACCATAACAAATGTCCTTTTCAATTGTTTCTTCAAATAATTGGTGTTCTGGAAATTGAAATACAATTCCAACCTTTTTCCTAAGCGATTTTAAGTCTTTTTGCTTTTTCTTAGCGGTTATCGTTCGACCATCAATTTTTATTTGACCGCCTGTCGGTTTTAACAAGCCGTTTAGATGTTGAATGATCGTCGACTTTCCAGAGCCTGTATGTCCAATGATTGCAACAAAAGAGCCTGATTCTATATTTGTAGATATATCATAAAGGGCTAGACGTTCAAAAGGAGTACGGACTTGATATTTGTATTCTAGTTTTTCGAAGCGAATGTCCATAATTCTTCAATGAGCTCCTCTTCTGTCATAGAATTTTTCGGTAAAATAATCCCCTTTGAAGCTAACATCTTTGAGAGCTTCACCGGAAACGGAATGTCCAATCCAATTTCCACAAGGTCTTGGTCAAGGGCAAAAATTTCATCAGGTGTTCCTTCTTTATAGATTTCTCCCTGTTTCATGACAATGATTCGGTCTGCTTTAGCTGCCTCCTCTAAATCATGAGTAATAGATAATACAGTAATATTGGAGTCTTTCTTTAATTCTCTAACTGTTTCTAAAACCTCCTGACGACCTTTTGGATCAAGCATCGAAGTTGCTTCATCTAGAATAATCATCTTGGGTTTTAAAGCAATAACTCCAGCTATAGCTACCCTTTGTTTTTGGCCTCCTGAAAGTTGATGAGGCTCGGATTCTATATAATCCTTCATATTTACTTGCTTGATCGCAAATTCAATACGTTTTAACATCTCTTCCCGAGGAATCCCATTATTCTCAAGACCAAATGCAATATCATCTCTAACAGTTGAACCAACAAATTGATTATCCGGGTTTTGAAAAACCAGTCCTACTTTTTTTCGTATATCCCATATTGATTCTTCATTCAGGTTTATATTTTCAAATGAGACTGTTCCTTGATAAGGAAGTAAAATACCGTTGAGGATTTTAGCTAGTGTGGATTTCCCTGAACCATTATGTCCTACAATAGCAAGCCATTCACCACTATGTACAGAAAATGAAACATTTTTTAAAACATCCAATTCCTCTTGGTTATATTTAAATGATATTTGGTCTACTTGGAGTATTACGTTATTAATCATCATGGCCTCCTTAGCACAATCTAGTAACTTATTTCATAGCTTGTGAATCTATTGTATACAAACATATTGTCCAGAACGAATTCTAAAAAATTATTGAGGCTTGGAACAAAACTGCAAATAAAAAAGGGCATAGATCCAGTTAGAAACTGCCCCGCCCTTAAATATTTGTAGGTTAGTTCTATTAAACTAATTCAATGATAACCATTGGTGCACCGTCTCCACGACGAGGTCCAAGTTTCATGATACGAGTGTATCCACCTTGGCGTTCTTCATAGCGAGTTGCAATATCACTGAATAGCTTTTGAAGTGCGTCTTGACCAGACTCTTCATTTGCTACTTCATTACGGATATATGCTGCAGCTTGACGACGTGCGTGTAAGTCACCACGTTTTCCTAAAGTAATCATTTTTTCAACAACAGACTTTAATTCTTTAGCACGAGCTTCTGTTGTTTCAATACGCTCATTGATAATTAAATCAGTTGTAAGATCACGAAGTAATGCTTTACGTTGTGAACTTGTACGACCTAGTTTTTGATATCCCATCGATGTCCCCTCCTTTGTTAAAGATATAATTGGAAGATGAAACATGATTAGGCAAGAAAATGCCTAGTTATTCCGAGAAATAACTAGTCAGTCATCTTTACGTAAGCCTAAACCTAGTTCTTCTAATTTAGCCTTAACTTCTTCTAAAGATTTACGACCAAGGTTCCGAACCTTCATCATATCTTCTTCTGTTTTATGTGCAAGTTCTTGAACTGTATTGATTCCAGCACGTTTTAAGCAGTTATATGAACGAACAGAAAGGTCTAGTTCTTCGATCGTCATCTCAAGAACCTTCTCTTTTTGATCTTCTTCTTTCTCTACCATAATCTCTGCATTTTGTGCTTCATCAGTCAGTCCAACAAAAATGTTCAAATGCTCTGTTAGGATTTTAGATCCTAGAGCGATTGCTTCTTTCGGACCAGTACTTCCGTCAGTCCACACATCAAGTGTTAACTTGTCAAAGTTTGTTACTTGTCCTACACGTGTATTCTCTACTTGATAAGATACGCGCGAAACCGGTGTGAAGATTGAATCAATAGGAATTACACCTATTGGCTGATCTTCACGTTTGTTTGAAACAGCTGGAGTATATCCACGTCCGCGTTTTGCAGTTAATCTCATGCGTAAATGTGCATCCTTAGCAAGTGTAGCAATATGCAAATCAGGATTTAAAACTTCCACATCACTATCATGAGTAAGATCAGCTGCAGTTACTGCCCCTTCACCCTGAATATCAATTTCGAGCGTCTTCTCTTCATCAGAGTAGATTTTAAGTGCTAGTTTCTTAACATTTAAAATGATAGATGTTACATCCTCGACGACGCCTTCAATTGTTGAGAACTCATGCAGTACACCATCTATTTGAATAGATGTAACAGCGGCACCAGGGAGAGAAGATAAAAGGATACGACGTAAGGAGTTACCCAAAGTAGTACCATATCCACGCTCAAGTGGCTCGACGACGAATTTACCGTATTTGGTATCTTCGCTGATTTCAACCGTTTCGATTTTTGGTTTTTCAATTTCGATCATTTATAAACCCTCCTTCAAAACGTCGAAACCTCGGCTAGATGGTTAAACCATTGAATCTAACCGAAATTCCCCAAAGTTAAGTTCCCGAATGTGCACAACAACTGGAATAATTATTCTGTAAGAACTTAGAAATATTTAGTATATCATAATCCATTATAGACACAGATACAAAATCTATACAGAAAAATTAAACACGGCGACGTTTTGGTGGACGGCATCCGTTATGTGGGACTGGAGTAACATCTCTGATAGCTGTAACTTCTAGACCAGCGGCTTGAAGAGCACGGATTGCAGCTTCACGACCAGCTCCTGGACCTTTTACAGTTACTTCAAGAGTTTTTAAACCATGTTCTTGAGATGCTTTTGCAGCAGTTTCAGCAGCCATTTGAGCAGCGAAAGGAGTAGATTTACGAGAACCTCTAAAACCTAACGCACCAGCACTTGACCATGAAATCGCATTACCGTGTACATCTGTGATTGTTACAATTGTGTTGTTGAATGTTGAGCGAATGTGTGCTACACCAGCTTCAATATTCTTTTTAACACGACGTTTACGAGTATTCGTTTTACGAGCCATTTATCTAGTACCTCCTTTACTATTTCTTCTTGTTAGCTACTGTACGACGTGGACCTTTACGTGTACGAGCATTGTTTTTCGTGTTTTGTCCACGAACAGGTAATCCACGACGGTGACGAAGACCGCGGTATGAACCAATTTCGATTAGACGCTTAATGTTGAGTGAAACTTCACGACGAAGATCCCCTTCAACTTTTAGACGATCGATAATATCACGGATTTTCCCTAATTCTTCTTCTGTTAAATCGCGAACGCGAGTATCTTGAGAAACACCTGCTTCAGCAAGTACTTTCTCCGCTGTTGGGCGGCCGATACCAAAAATATATGTTAAAGAAATAACAATACGTTTATCGCGAGGAATATCTACACCAGCAATACGTGCCATATTAAACGTACACCTCCTTATTAATTAGCCTTGTTTTTGTTTATGCTTTGGGTTTTCACAAATAACCATTACTTTACCTTTTCTACGAATAACTTTACATTTTTCGCAGATTGGCTTTACAGATGGTCTCACTTTCATCTTTTAAACCTCCTTGATATACGGAGTGAATTTATTTGAAACGATACGTAATTCTACCACGCGTTAAGTCATATGGTGATAATTCTACCGTAACTTTATCGCCAGGTAAAATACGAATAAAGTGCATACGGATTTTTCCAGATACATGGGCTAATACTGTATGCCCGTTTTCCAATTCTACTTTAAACATTGCATTTGGTAAAGTTTCAATAACCGTACCTTCAATTTCAATTACATCGTCTTTAGCCATCGAAAAGTTCTCCCTTCTTCAAATCAGTAACTTGCTCATTGACAAACTTCGTTATAGCAAAACGTAGTTTACCGTTTGTCACACGACCAGTTTCATTGATACTGCTCTGAACTTCCGGAGATATGAAATCAAAAATTTCAAGATGATTGACATTTTTCTTTTTAGGATTTTTAAACTTTCGCTTATCCCCATCTGCAAGCAATACGAAGCGTTCATCGAGAATATCAACAATGACAGCATACTGACCAGCATCTCTGCCTTGAGTAATCAACACAAACTGACCAACAAGCGGACTTCGATCAGAATCATTCAATACATAATCACCTTCACTTAGGCTTTAGTTAGGATCTCATACCCTGTTTCAGTTATAGCAATCGTATGTTCAAAATGAGCACATGTTTTGTTATCAACCGTCACAACAGTCCAGTTATCAGCTAACGTCTTCACATAGCGACTGCCTGCATTCACCATCGGTTCAATGGCAAGTACCATGCCTGGTTTTAAACGTGGTCCTTTGTTTGGAGGACCATAATGCGGAATTTGTGGGTCTTCATGCAATTCTTGCCCAACTCCATGCCCAACATACTCTCGTACAACAGAAAAGTTATGAGCCTCAACATAAGTTTGGATTGCATGAGATATATTTGAAAGACGCTCACCAGGCTTTGCTTCCTGTAACCCTTTAAAGAGTGACTCCTCAGTTACCTGGAGAAGTTTTTGATTTTCATCTGAAATAGTACCAACAGGATATGTCCAAGCTGAATCACCATGATAACCATTATAATAAGCACCAATATCGATACTAATAATATCACCATCATTAAGTGTACGTTTACCTGGAATGCCATGTACTAATTCTTCATTAACAGAAGCACAAATGCTTCCAGAAAAACCATTATAACCTTTAAAAGAAGGAATTGCACCTAACCCGCGAATGAATTTTTCTGCAACAGCATCCAGTTCTTTCGTTGTGATCCCTGGAGTAATATGTTTAATTAATTCTTGGTGGGTTAAAGCAACAATTTTTCCAGCTTCACGCATGATATCAATCTCACGTGGAGTCTTGCATATGATCATTAACGTAATCCCCCAAGTAGCTGCTCGATATCCTCGTAAACCTTGCTGATGTCTTGCTGACCGTCAATGTTTCGCAGATATCCCTTACTCTCGTAAAAGCTTAGTAGTGGTTCGGATTGCTTCAAGTTTACTTCAAGACGAGTTCCAACTGTTTCCTCATTATCATCTGCACGCTGATAAAGTTCCCCACCACATTTATCGCACACACCATCAGTTGCTGGTGGATTAAACACTAAATGATAGGTAGCTCCACAACTCTTACAGATGCGTCGACCTGTCAATCTTTCCATCAAGATATCTTGGTCTACGTATATATTAATTACATGATCTATATTACGATTTAAATCGGATAAAATGACTTCAAGTGCTTCTGCTTGTGGTACTGTACGAGGAAATCCATCAAGAAGGAATCCATTCTTACAATCTTCCTTACTTAGTCTTTCACGTACAATGCCGATTGTTACTTCATCAGGAACTAGCTCGCCCTTATCCATATAAGATTTAGCTTTTAAACCAAGTTCCGTTTCTTCCTTCATTGCAGCTCTAAACATATCTCCTGTTGAGATATGAGGGATATTAAAATCTTCTACAATACGCTCTGCCTGTGTACCTTTTCCAGCACCAGGAAGACCCATTAAAACGATATTCATGTATAAATTCCCCCTCAGTCCCCTATTTTTTTAAAGACTGGGAAATATACACTTCCCAGTATATTCGAGTGTGAAACTCGATCCTTTATTTAATAAATCCTTTATAATGACGCTTTACTAATTGACTTTCAAGTTGCTTCATCGTTTCTAGTGCTACACCAACAACGATTAGTAAACTTGTTCCACCAATCTGCGCAGATTGAGGTAAATCAGCAATATTTATAAAGAATACAGGAAGTACTGAAATTGCTGCAAGGAAAACTGCTCCTACGAAGGTAAGACGATAAAGAATTTTCGTAACATATTCTTGAGTATTCTTCCCTGGACGAATTCCTGGGATATAGCCACCTTGTTTCTTCAGGTTTTCTGCCATCTGTTCAGGATTAACTTGAACAAACGTATAGAAATACGTGAAGGCCACAATTAGAGCTACATAAAGGACCATTCCAACAGGTTTAGTATAATCAAAAGTTTGTTGAATCCACATCGTTACATCATTTTGACCAAAAAAGGATGCAATAGTTGGTGGAGTGATAATAAATGATACTGCAAAGATTACCGGAATTACTCCAGCAGCATTTACTTTAAGAGGTAAATGAGTGGAATGACCGCCTACAGGGCTATTCGCAACTAATCGCTTTGCATATTGAATTGGTATCTTACGTAATGCTTGTTGTACGAAGATAACTCCAACAACAATTAATATTACAGCTAACACAATTAGTAGTACTGTAACAATACGTAAAAATAATTGTTCTCCTGCATCTTCAAATTGCTGTGCATAGATTTGGTTTACAGTTGTTGGAATACCAGCAGCAATACCAGCAAAAATGATAATTGAGATCCCATTACCAACACCCTTTGTAGTGATTAATTCACCTAACCACATTAGGAATGCTGTACCAGCAGTTAATACCACTGCAATTAAAAGGTACGTAGTAATTCCTGGATTTTCAATCAACATTCCACCAGCCATACTATTAAAACCATATGACATTCCAAGTGCCTGTATGAATCCTAATCCGATTGTACCATACCGAGTAAATTGAGCTAATTTACGACGGCCAACTTCTCCTTGCTTCGACCATTCAGTAAACTTTGGAACAACATCCATTTGTAACAACTGAATAATAATCGAAGCAGTGATATATGGCATAATACCCATTGCTAATATTGAGAAGTTGCTAAGTGCACCACCACCGAATGTATTTAGGATACCAAATACATTCATCTCATCATTCAACCTTAATACATCAGCATTTACATTTGGTACAGGAATAAATGTACCAATTCGAAATACAATTAACATCAGTAAGGTGAATATAATCTTGTTTCTTATATCACCAACGCGCATAAAATTGGAGATTGTTTGAAACATTAGATCACCTCAACTGTTCCGCCAGCCGCTTCAATAGCTTCTTTAGCAGTAGAGGAGAATTTGTGAGCTCTAACAGTTAACTTCTTTTCAAGAGTTCCTTTTCCAAGAATCTTAACTCCAGATTGAACGTTACTAACAACACCAGTTTCTAAAAGAAGTTCTGGAGTTACATTAGTACCATCTTCAAACTGGTTAAGCGTCTCAAGGTTCACAATAGCGTAATCTTTACGATTAACGTTAGTGAAACCACGCTTTGGTAGACGTCGGAATAATGGTGTTTGACCACCTTCAAATCCAATACGTACGCCTCCACCAGAACGAGCATTTTGACCTTTATGACCTTTTCCAGCTGTCTTACCATTACCAGAACCTGTACCACGACCCACACGGTTACGTTCTTTACGAGATCCTTCTGCTGGTTTTAATTCATGTAGTTTCATTTGGGCACCTCCTTATTTCAGAAAAAATTCAATTATTGTTCTTTAACCGTAACAAGATGAGCAACTTTATTAATCATACCGCGAATCGCAGCATTGTCATCATGAACAACAGTTTGATGTAATTTTTTCAATCCAAGAGTACGAACCGTTACACGTTGGTCTTCAGGACGTCCAATGACACTGCGAGTGAGGGTAATAGCTAATTGTTTTGACATCTCTTTCCCTCCTTATCCTAACAGTTCTTCTACTGATTTACCACGTAACTTTGCAACTTCTTCAGCACGCTTTAATTGTTTAAGTCCTTCTAATGTTGCACGAACCATATTAATTGGAGTGTTTGTTCCTAAAGATTTAGATAGGATATCAGCCACACCAGCTAATTCAAGTACCGCACGAACAGGTCCACCTGCGATAACCCCTGTACCTTCAGATGCAGGTTTTAATAGGATGTTACCAGCGCCAAATTGACCGATTACTTGGTGAGGAATTGTTGTTCCTACCATTGGTACTGCAATTAAGTTTTTCTTTGCATCTTCGATTGCTTTACGGATTGCATCTGGAACCTCTTGTGCTTTACCAGTTCCAAATCCTACATGACCGTTTTTATCACCGACAACAACTAGAGCAGCAAAGCGGAAACGACGACCACCTTTAACAACTTTAGCTACACGGTTAACGGTAACAACGCGTTCTTCAAGTTCTAATTTATTTGGATCAATACGCATCTCATGTCCCTCCTTTTACTATTAAAATTGTAATCCAGCTTCACGAGCCGCATCAGCTAAAGCTTTTACGCGACCATGATATAAATAACCACCGCGGTCAAATACTACTTCTTTAACACCCTTTTCGATCGCACGCTTTGCAACTAGCTCTCCTACTTTTTGAGCAGCTTCAACATTACCAGAACCCACACTAAGTTCCTTATCTAAAGTAGAAGCACTTGCAAGAGTTACAGAGTTCACATCGTCGATCACTTGAGCATAAATGTGTTGATTAGAGCGGAACACATTTAAACGAGGGCGAGCAGCAGTTCCTGATAATTTAGAACGAACACGAACATGTCTTTTCTTACGAACTGCATTTTTATCCTGTTTCGTAATCATTTACGTCACTCCTTTCTTTAAACTATAAGGCTTTACTTCGCAGTTTTACCTTCTTTACGACGTACCTTTTCACCTTCATAGCGGATACCTTTTCCTTTATAAGGCTCAGGCGGACGTACATCACGGATGTTAGCAGCTAATGCTCCAACACGTTCTTTATCGATACCTTTTACGATTACTTTCGTATTAGATGGTACTTCTACTTCAATACCAGCTTCAGGTGTCATTTCTACTGGATGAGAGTAACCAACATTCAGTACAAGTTTGTTTCCAGATTTAGAAGCACGGTAACCTACCCCGATTAGCTCTAAGCCTCTTTCATAGCCTTTAGATACACCTTCAACCATGTTACCTAGGATACTACGAGTTGTGCCGTGTAAAGCACGATGTTCTTTATTATCAGTAGGACGAACAACGTTAATAACGTTCTCTTCTACATTAATTTGAATTTCAGGGTGGAAATTACGTGTTAATTCACCTTTAGGTCCCTTAACAGTAACAGTATCACCATTAAGAGTAACAGTAACTCCTTCAGGAATTTCAATTGGTTTTTTACCAATACGTGACATATAGTACACCTCCATTCATTTAAAAAATATTACCAAACGTATGCTAATACTTCTCCACCAGCTTGTTTTTGACGAGCTTCTTTGTCAGTTAACACACCTTGAGAAGTTGATACTAGTGCGATACCAAGACCATTTAATACGCGAGGTACTTCATCAGCTTTTGCGTAAACGCGAAGACCAGGCTTACTAATACGCTTAAGACCAGTAATAACACGCTCATTATTTGAACCGTATTTTAAGAAGATACGGATGATACCTTGTTTGTTGTCTTCGATAAATTCAACATCACGTACGAAACCTTCACGCTTTAGGATATCAGCAATATCCTTTTTGATTTTTGAAGCAGGGATTTCTAATTTCTCGTGACGAACCATATTCGCATTACGGATGCGAGTAAGCATATCTGCAATCGGATCTGTCATAACCATTGTATAATTACCTCCTTCCCATATATGGGGTTTACCAACTTGCTTTTTTTACACCAGGGATTTGACCCTTATAAGCTAATTCACGGAAACAAATACGGCATAATTTAAATTTGCGAAGTACTGAGTGAGGACGACCACAACGCTCACAACGTGTATACTCTTGCACTTTAAATTTTTGTTGGCGCTTTTGTTTCGCAATCATAGATTTTTTAGCCACGATTTCGCCTCCTTTATTTTTGGAACGGCATTCCGTACCCTGTTAATAACTCACGAGCTTCTTCGTCAGTATTTGCAGTAGTTACGATAACGATATCCATACCACGAACTTTACTTACTTTATCGTAATCAATTTCAGGGAAGATTAATTGTTCTTTAACACCTAAAGTGTAGTTACCGCGTCCGTCGAAGGACTTCTTAGAGATACCGCGGAAGTCACGTACACGTGGTAATGAAACTGAGATTAATTTGTCAAAGAATTCGTACATACGCTCACCGCGTAATGTAACTTTAGCACCGATCGGCATACCTTCACGTAAACGGAAACCAGCGATAGATTTCTTAGCACGTGTGATTACAGGTTTTTGACCAGTAATAGCAGCTAATTCTTCAACCGCATTATCAAGAGCTTTTGAGTTAGCAACTGCGTCACCAACACCCATGTTAATAACGATTTTATCTAATTTTGGAACTTGCATTACAGAAGTATAATTAAACTTGCTCATAAGAGCAGGTGTAATCTCTTTTTGATATTTTTCTTTTAGGCGGTTCATCATAAGTACCTCCTTTCTTCTTTACTATTTATCTAATTTTTCACCTGATTTTTTTGCAACACGTACCTTTTTACCATCGACCACTTCGTAACCAACACGAGTTGGTACACCAGACTTAGGATCTAGTGGCATAACGTTTGATACATGAATTGGAGCCTCTTTACTGATAATTCCACCTTGTGGATTATCTTGAGACGGTTTTGAATGTTTCTTAACGATATTTACGCCTTCAACAAGTACACGATCTTTCTTAGGGAAAGATTCTAGAATAACACCTTGTTTACCCTTATCTTTTCCAGAGATCACTTGTACCTTGTCACCTTTTTTAACATGCATCGATTCCGCACCTCCTTGAAAGGCAAATCATTGATCTATTATAGTACTTCCGGAGCTAATGAAACAATTTTCATAAAGTTATTATCACGTAATTCACGAGCGACTGGTCCAAAGATACGAGTTCCACGTGGACCCTTATCGTCACGGATAATTACGCAAGCATTCTCATCAAAACGGATGTAAGTTCCATCATTACGACGAACGCCACGTTTTGTACGAACGATAACCGCTTTTACAACATCACCTTTTTTAACAACGCCACCTGGTGTTGCTTGTTTTACTGTACAAACGATTACGTCACCAATATTTGCAGTTTTACGGCCTGAACCACCTAGCACCTTAATAGTTAGCACTTCACGTGCACCAGAGTTGTCAGCAACCTTCAAACGAGTTTCTTGTTGAATCATTCATGAAACCTCCCTTCGGATTTGTGATTGATCCGAACATTAATTATATAATAACCGCTTTTTCTACAACTTCTAATAAACGGAAGCGTTTAGTTGCAGATAATGGGCGAGTCTCCATAATTCTTACGATGTCACCAGTTTTAGCAACATTGTTTTCATCATGAGCTTTAAATTTCTTTGAATACTTTACGCGCTTCCCATAAAGAGAATGCTTCTTGTATGTTTCTACAAGTACAGTTACTGTTTTGTCCATCTTGTCAGAAACAACACGTCCTGTGTAGACTTTGCGTTGGTTGCGTTCACTCACTTAGCAAACCTCCTCTCAGGTTAAAATTCTATCGGCCAATTTCTCTTTCACGAACTACTGTTTTCATACGAGCAATTGCTTTACGAACTTCACGAATACGTGCAGTGTTCTCAAGCTGACCAGTAGCTAACTGAAAGCGTAGGTTAAATAATTCTTCTTTTAGTGATTTTACTTTTTGTTCGATTTCTGCAGTGGTTAAGTCACGGATTTCATTAGCTTTCATTTGATTCACCACCATACTCTTCGCGTTTTACAAACTTAGTTTTGATCGGTAATTTGTGAGACGCAAGACGTAAAGCTTCACGTGCTACCTCTTCAGATACACCTGAAATCTCAAACATTACCTTTCCTGGTTTAACAACTGCTACCCAGCCTTCTGGAGCCCCTTTACCGGATCCCATACGTACTTCTAGAGGTTTTGCAGTATACGGCTTAGAAGGGAAGATTTTAATCCAAACTTTACCGCCACGTTTCATGTAACGAGTCATCGCAATACGAGCAGATTCGATTTGACGGTTTGTAATCCATGAAGCTTCAAGAGCTTGGATACCGAACTCACCAAAATGTACCTCAGTGCCACCTTTTGCACGACCACGCATTTTCCCGCGGTGTTCTCTACGATATTTTACGCGTTTTGGCAATAACATAATTAATTTCCTCCTTCCTCTTTTTTCTTCTTAGTAGGAAGAACCTCTCCACGATAAATCCATACTTTAACACCGATTTTACCGTAAGTAGTATCAGCTTCAGCAGTGCCGTAATCAATGTCAGCACGTAGTGTATGAAGTGGAACTGTACCTTCACTGTAATGTTCAGCACGAGCGATATCAGCACCACCAAGACGACCAGAAGTCATTGTCTTAATACCTTGTGCACCCGCACGCATTGTACGTTGAATTGCTTGTTTTTGTGCACGACGGAAAGAAACACGGTTCTCTAATTGACGTGCGATATTTTCAGCTACAAGAATAGCGTCAAGATCAGCTCTTTTGATTTCTAAAATGTTGATATGAACTCTCTTACCAGTTAATGAGTTAAGAGCTTTACGAAGTGCTTCAACTTCAGTACCGCCTTTACCAATTACCATACCTGGTTTTGCAGTGTGGACAGTGATGTTTACACGGTTAGCTGCACGCTCAATTTCAACTTTTGATACAGAAGCATCACTTAAACGTTTCGCGATATATTCACGAATTTTAAGATCTTCATGTAGTAAATCAGAATAATCTTTACCAGCGTACCATTTTGAATCCCAATCACGGATTATACCGATACGCATACCGATTGGATTAACTTTTTGACCCACAGCTTATCCCTCCTTCTTTTCAGATAGCACGATAGTGATGTGACTAGTGCGTTTGTTAATTGCGCTTGCACGTCCCATTGCACGTGGACGGAAACGTTTTAGTGTTGGACCTTCATCAACGAATACTTGTGTAACAACTAAGCTATTAGCATCCATCTCATAGTTATGTTCTGCATTTGCAATAGCAGAGTTTAATAGCTTTTCCACAATTGGAGAAGCTGCTTTTGGCGTATGACGTAGGATTGCAACAGCTTCACCTACTTGCTTACCTCGAATTAAATCAACTACTAAACGGGCTTTACGAGGAGCAATACGTACTGTTCTTGCGACAGCTTTAGCTTGCATAGTTAAGCCTCCTCTCATTAACGTCTTGTTTTCTTATCATCATTTGCGTGACCTTTGTACGTACGAGTTGGTGCGAACTCACCTAGTTTGTGTCCGACCATATCTTCCGTAACATATACAGGCACGTGTTTACGACCATCATAAACTGCGATTGTGTGACCAATGAATTGTGGGAAAATTGTTGAACGACGAGACCAAGTTTTTACAACTTGCTTTTTCTCAGTTTCATTCAATTTCTCAACTTTACTCATTAAATGATCATCTACAAAAGGTCCTTTTTTTAGACTGCGACCCATAAATGAACCTCCTCTCGTGATTGATCTACGGTTCTATGGAACCGTAGCACAATCCCGTTATTTTTTACGTCGACGAACGATGAATTTATCTGACTTGCTTTTCTTTTTACGAGTCTTAGCACCAAGAGTTGGTTTACCCCATGGTGACATTGGAGATTTACGTCCGATTGGAGCTTTACCTTCACCACCACCGTGTGGGTGATCGTTCGGGTTCATAACAGATCCACGTACAGTTGGGCGTTTACCTAACCAACGAGAACGTCCAGCTTTACCAATGTTGATAAGTTCATGTTGTTCGTTTCCTACTTGACCAACTGTCGCACGACAAGTTGCAAGAATCATACGAACTTCTCCAGAGTTTAAACGTACTAATACATATTTACCTTCTTTACCAAGTACTTGTGCAGAAGTTCCTGCAGAACGTACTAATTGTCCGCCCTTACCTGGTTTTAATTCGATATTATGAATTACAGTACCTACTGGAATGTTTGCTAATGGTAATGCATTTCCTACTTTGATATCCGCTTCAGGACCAGACATTACTTCTAATCCTACTTGAAGGTTTTTAGGAGCTAAGATATAACGCTTTTCTCCATCAACATAGTTAATTAATGCAATATTAGCAGAACGGTTTGGATCATATTCTATTGTAGCAACGCGTCCTGGTATACCATCTTTATCGCGCTTAAAGTCGATTACACGGTATTGACGCTTATGTCCGCCACCTTGATGACGTACAGTTAACTTACCTTGGTTATTACGACCACCTTTTCTGTGTAAAGGCGCCAGTAATGATTTTTCTGGTGTGCTAGTAGTGATTTCAGCGAAATCAGATACTGTCATACCACGACGACCATTAGAGGTTGGTTTGTACTTTTTAATCGCCATGTCTATTTCCCTCCTTCACTATAAAACTTATGCTTCAAAGAATTCGATTTCTTTGCTATCAGCAGTTAATTTAACGATTGCTTTTCTACGACGGTTTGTATATCCGCTATGACGTCCCATACGCTTGAACTTACCTTTGTAGTTCATGATGTTGACTTTATCAACTTTAACACCGAAGATCTCTTCAATTGCATCTTTAACTTCAGTCTTATTAGCTTTCACATCTACATCAAACGTATATTTCTTCTCAGCCATTAAGTCTGTAGAATGTTCAGTAATAACGGGGCGCTTAATAATATCACGAGGATCTTTCATTATGCAAGCACCTCCTCTACTTTTTCCACCGCACCTTTAGTAATCACAAGCTTATCGTGATTAAGTACATCAAGAACGTTAACTCCGTCAGCTGCTACCACTGTGATTCCAGGGATATTACGAGCTGATAACGCAACTGCTGTATTTTCATCAGCTGTTACGATTAGTGCTTTACGATCGATGTTTAATCCACTTAAGATTGTTACCATTTCTTTTGTTCTTGGAGCATCTAATACTAGATTTTCCAATACAAGAATGTTATTCTCAAGTACTTTTGTTGATAAGGCAGATTTGATTGCTAAACGGCGTACTTTTTTAGGTAATTTAAAACTGTAGCTTCTTGGTGTTGGTCCGAATACAGTACCACCACCACGCCATTGTGGTGAACGGATAGATCCTTGACGAGCACGACCTGTTCCTTTTTGGCGCCATGGCTTACGTCCTCCGCCAGCTACTTCAGAACGAATTTTTGTTTTATGAGTTCCTTGACGTAAGGAAGCTCTTTGCATTACAACAGCATCGAATAATACGTGCTGATTTGGTTCGATACCAAATACGGAATCATTAAGTTCGATTTCTCCAACTGTTGAACCGTTTTGGTTATACAATGCTACTTTAGGCATTGGCTATTTCCTCCTTTCTTATATTACTTAGATTTAACAGCTGTTTTCACTGTGATTAGTGCTTTTCTAGCACCTGGAACATTACCTTTAACTAAAAGTAGGTTACGCTCAGTATCAACTTTTACAATTTGTAAGTTTTGAACTGTTACACGCTCTCCACCCATACGACCAGGTAATAATTTGTTTTTGAATACACGGTTTGGAGCTACAGGTCCCATTGAACCAGGGCGACGGTGATAACGTGAACCGTGAGACATTGGTCCGCGTGATTGTCCGTGGCGCTTGATTGAGCCTTGGAAACCTTTCCCCTTTGAAATTCCTGTTACATCAACGATATCTCCTTCTGTAAAGATATCAACTTTGACTTCCTGACCAACTTCATACTCATCTAGGCTAACTCCACGTAATTCACGTGCGAAGCGCTTAGGTGCAGTATTAGCTTTTGCTACATGTCCTTTTAATGGCTTGTTAGCTAGTTTTTCTCTTAGATCTTCAAAACCTACTTGTACAGCTTCGTATCCGTCAGTTTCAACAGATTTCTTTTGAAGAACTACGTTCGGAGAAGCTTCGATAACAGTTACTGGAACTAGTTCACCATTTCCTACGAACACTTGAGTCATACCTACTTTTCTTCCTAAGATTCCTTTGGTCATTAGTCACACCTCCTATGAATATTTAAAAGATTTATTATAATTTAATTTCGATATCTACACCTGATGGCAGGTCTAGACGCATTAACGAATCAACAGTTTGTGGTGTTGGATTGATAATATCGATTAAACGCTTGTGTGTACGCATTTCAAATTGCTCACGAGAGTCTTTGTACTTGTGTACAGCACGTAGAATCGTATAGACAGACTTCTCAGTTGGAAGTGGAATCGGACCTGATACAGCAGCACCAGAACGTTTCGCTGTGTCTACGATTTTTTCTGCAGATTGATCAAGAATTCTGTGATCATATGCTTTTAAACGAATACGAATTTTTTGTTTTGCCATTATTTTCCCTCCTTTATCGCCTACTTTAGTAAATAGACCTTCTCCGTGAAAATTTCCTCACACTCGCCATGGCAAAGCGGCCGGGTGTGTCAGCAACCTTTCACTTCATCGCAGTCAAAGACCAACATTGTCTATTATATAAAAAACAAAACACAAATGCAACAACAAATATTAATTTATGCATGTTTTTCGCACTTTTCTTATTATACATATGAATTGAGTGAATAGCAACTCTGTGAAGAATTATTTTCGAAGTTAGATAATGGAAGGTGATTTTAGAGATAATTCTGAGGAGAGTGACGAGTTTCTTCTATATAATATCTGATTTTTTGTTGATTAGTTGGATTGTGTCCAGGATATTGTATATTAGCATACAACTAACAATATCAAAGTAGGTAGATCTTTGATTTGGTTTTTTTATTTATTTAGGTGCAACTTGAATATAGCGACCTTTTTATATACATACTCACAATTAACTATTGAGCAACTTGATCGTAGAACTCCTATGATTCACTTCCCTACAATTAATGTGCGAGCAACTTGATGATAGACCTACTATGATTGACTTCCTTACAAATCATGTGCGAGCAACTTGATGATAGACCTACTATGATTGACTTCCTTACAAATCATGTGCGAGCAACTTGATCGTAGACCTCCTATGATTCACTTCCCTACAATTCATGTGCGAGCAACTTGATCATAGAACTCCTTTGATTCACTTCCTTACAATTCATGTGTGAGCAACTTGATCATAGAACTCCTATGATTCATTTCCCTACAATTAATGTGCGAGCAACTTGATCATAGACCTCCTATGATTCACTTCCCTACAATTAATGTGCGAGCAACTTGGTCATAGACCTCCTATGATTCACTTACCTATAATTAATGTGCAAGCAACTTGATCATAGACCTCCTATGATTCACTTCCCTACAATTAATGTGCGAACAACTTGATCATAGACCTCCTATGATTCACTTCCCTACAATTCATGTGCGAGCAACTTGATCATAGACCTCCTATGATTCACTTCCCTACAATTCATGTGCGAACAACTTGATCATAGACCTCCTATGATTCACTTCATTATAACTAACTTGCGAGAAACTATATCAAAGCGATCCTTTAATAATCTCATCAGTAGCCCAGTATTAATAACAAAATAAAAATTATCCCGTATTATTATCTTACATCCAATCTAAACAATAACATCAATAAAAAATGAAAAGGAAACTGATCTCACAAAACCACCAAGGTAAAAATAAGGAATAAAATGATACTTCCTCAATAATAAATCTTCTATCTACATTAAATATTCTTCCCAAAAAAGGTAGATTTAGCATTTATATCTGTCTAGTAAACAAAAAAACAGATGAGCCCAATGAGCTCATCTGTTTTCTATAAGTTAAGAGTAAGATTACTCTTGGATTGTTGCAACAACGCCAGCGCCTACTGTACGTCCACCTTCACGAATAGAGAACTTAGTTCCTTCTTCGATCGCAACTGGAGCGATTAGTTCAACAGTCATTTCGATGTTGTCACCAGGCATAACCATTTCAACGCCTTCTGGAAGGTTACAAATTCCAGTTACATCAGTTGTACGGAAGTAGAACTGTGGGCGGTAGTTAGTGAAGAATGGAGTATGACGTCCACCTTCTTCTTTTGATAAAACATAAACTTCAGCTTTGAACTTTGTGTGTGGGTTGATAGTTTTTGGCTTAGCAAGAACTTGACCACGTTGGATATCTTCACGAGCAACTCCACGAAGAAGTGCACCGATGTTGTCTCCAGCTTGAGCAAAGTCAAGAAGCTTACGGAACATTTCAACACCTGTTACAGTAGTTGATTTTGGCTCTTCAGTTAGACCAACGATTTCGATAATGTCTCCAACTTTGATTTGTCCACGCTCAACACGTCCTGTAGCAACAGTTCCACGACCAGTGATTGAGAATACGTCCTCAACTGGCATCATGAATGGCTTTTCAGTATCACGTTGTGGAGTTGGGATGTACTCATCAACAGCTGTCATTAATTCAACAACTTTCTCTTCCCACTCAGCATCTCCTTCAAGAGCTTTAAGAGCAGAACCTTTGATTACAGGTACATCGTCACCAGGGAATTCGTAATCAGAAAGAAGGTCACGAACTTCCATTTCTACTAATTCTAGTAATTCTTCGTCATCAACCATGTCACACTTGTTTAAGAATACAACAAGGTATGGAACACCTACTTGACGAGAAAGAAGAATGTGTTCACGAGTTTGTGGCATTGGGCCGTCAGCTGCAGATACAACTAGGATCCCACCGTCCATTTGAGCAGCACCAGTGATCATGTTCTTAACATAGTCAGCATGTCCTGGGCAGTCAACGTGTGCATAGTGACGGTTGTCAGTTTCGTACTCAACGTGTGCAGTTGAGATTGTAATTCCACGCTCACGCTCTTCAGGAGCACCATCGATTTGATCATATGCCATTGCAGTACCTTTACCAGAACGTCTAGCAAGAACTGAAGTGATAGCAGCAGTTAAAGTTGTTTTACCATGGTCAACGTGTCCAATTGTACCGATGTTAGCATGCGGCTTGGAACGGTCAAATTTTTCTTTACCCATTATAAATCCTCCTTAAGTATTAAACCTATTATTATTTTAGTAAGTATGAAATGCTAGAAAGTGAAACTAGTCTCACTTTCATAGCTTACATAAGTAGTTATACTTGATAAAGATGAGAAAATCAATTATTCACCTTTATTTTTTTTGATAATTTCTTCTGAAACTGATTTAGGAACTTCTTCGTAATGATCAAAGTGCATTGTGAATACTCCGCGACCTTGAGTATTTGAACGTAATGAAGTTGCATATCCAAACATCTCAGAAAGTGGAACCATAGAACGTACTACTTGCGCGTTTCCACGAGCTTCCATACCTTCTACACGGCCACGACGTGCCGTGATTTGTCCCATAATATCACCCATGTATTCTTCAGGAACAACGACTTCTACTCTCATCATTGGCTCCAAGATTACAGGTTTACATTTTGAAGCAGCGTTTTTAAGTGCCATTGACGCAGCAATTTTAAACGCCATTTCACTAGAGTCAACATCATGGTATGAACCATCAAATAATCTAGCTTTAACGTCTACTAATGGATATCCAGCAAGTACACCTCTATCAAGTGATTCTTCTAAACCAGCTTGAACAGCAGGAATATATTCACGTGGTACTACACCACCAACGATACCATTTTCAAATTCAAATCCTTTACCCTCTTCATTTGGAGAGAACTCAATCCAAACGTGACCGAACTGTCCACGTCCACCTGATTGACGTGCAAACTTACCTTCAACTTTAGCTGATTCACGGAAAGTTTCACGGTAGGCAACCTGTGGTGCACCTACGTTAGCTTCTACTTTGAATTCACGCTTCATACGGTCAACGATGATATCTAAGTGAAGCTCACCCATACCAGCGATGATTGTTTGACCCGTTTCTTGGTCAGTATGTGCACGGAAAGTAGGATCTTCCTCTTGAAGCTTTTGAAGAGCTGTAGTCATTTTATCTTGGTCAGCCTTAGATTTAGGCTCAACAGATAATTGAATAACTGGCTCTGGGAAGTTCATTGATTCTAAGATTACTGGCGCTTTGTCATCACATAAAGTATCACCAGTTGTTGTATCTTTTAAACCTACAGCAGCTGCGATATCTCCACAGTGAACGATAGAGATTTCTTCACGGCTGTTTGCATGCATTTGTAGGATACGTCCTACACGCTCACGCTTACCTTTAGTAGAGTTCTGTACATATGATCCTGAGCTTAATGTACCAGAGTACACACGGAAGAATGTTAGTTTCCCTACATATGGGTCAGTCATAACTTTAAATGCTAATGCAGCAAATGGTTCTTCATCACTTGATGGACGAGTTACTTCTTCCTCTGAATCTGGTAGATGACCTTTAATTGCAGGTACATCTAGTGGAGATGGAAGGTAGTCAATAACTGCATCAAGCATTTTTTGAACACCTTTATTTTTGAATGCAGATCCACAAATAACAGGGTAGAACTCTACATTAACTGTACCTTGACGAATTGCAGCTTTTAACTCAGCATTTGTAATCTCTTCGCCACCAAGGTATTTTTCCATTAGTGCCTCATCTAATTCAGCTACAGCTTCTACTAGCTTTTCACGGTACTCTTCAGCTTGAGCCATATATTCCTCAGGAATATCGATCTCTTGGATATCTGTACCTAGATCATTTCCGTAGTAAGTAGCTTTCATTTCAACAAGGTCAATGATACCTTCGAATTGATCTTCAGCACCAATTGGTAACTGAATTGGGTGTGCGTTAGCTTGTAAACGATCGTGAATTGTTCCTACAGAGTATAGGAAATCAGCTCCGATTTTGTCCATTTTGTTAACAAAAACAACACGTGGAACACCATAAGTTGTAGCTTGGCGCCAAACTGTTTCAGTTTGTGGCTCAACACCTGATTGTGCATCAAGTACAGCTACAGCACCATCAAGTACACGTAATGAACGTTCAACTTCAACAGTGAAGTCTACGTGTCCTGGTGTATCAATGATGTTAACGCGGTGTCCTTTCCATGATGCAGTGGTTGCTGCAGATGTAATTGTAATTCCGCGTTCTTGCTCTTGCTCCATCCAGTCCATCTGAGATGCACCTTCATGTGTTTCACCAATCTTATGAATACGACCAGTGTAATAAAGTACACGCTCAGTCGTAGTTGTTTTACCAGCATCAATATGTGCCATGATACCGATGTTACGAGTGTTGTTTAAGGAGAACTCTCTTGCCATGGGGTCTTTCTCCTTCCTTATCCTAAGTATATTTTTTTTTAGAAAAAGCCCTGCTAAAAGCATATTACTATTTTAACAGAGCTTTTTAATTTTATTCTACCAACGGTAGTGAGCAAATGCTTTATTTGCTTCTGCCATTTTATGTGTGTCTTCGCGCTTCTTAACAGATGCACCAGCATTGTTAGCAGCATCTAAGATTTCGTTAGCTAAACGCTCTTCCATCGTCTTTTCACCACGAAGGCGAGCATAGTTTACTAACCAACGAAGACCTAAAGTAGTACGACGATCTGGGCGAACTTCTACAGGTACTTGGTAGTTAGCACCCCCAACACGACGTGCTCTTACTTCAAGAACTGGCATGATGTTTTTAAGTGCAGTTTCAAACACTTCCATAGCATCCTTACCAGAACGTTGTTGTACTAAATCAAATGCATTATATAAAATCGCTTGAGATTTTCCTCTTTTACCGTCAACCATCATTTTATTGATTAAACGACTTACAAGCTTTGAATTGTAAATCGGATCTGGTAAAACATCTCTCTTTGCAACAGGTCCTTTACGAGGCATTCTAATTTCCTCCTTTCAATCATATTATATAGTAGTCTTATTATTTTTTAGGTGCTTTAGGTCTCTTTGTTCCATACTTAGAACGACCTTGCATACGGTTGTTAACACCAGCAGTATCAAGCGCACCACGAACAATGTGATAACGTACCCCTGGTAAGTCTTTTACACGTCCGCCACGGATTAACACTACACTGTGCTCTTGTAGGTTATGTCCGATACCAGGAATGTAAGCTGTTACCTCGATTCCGTTTGTTAAACGAACACGGGCATATTTACGTAATGCTGAGTTCGGCTTCTTCGGAGTCATTGTACCAACACGAGTACATACACCACGTTTTTGAGGTGATGATTGGTTAGTTTGGGACTTTTTGAAGCTGTTGTAGCCTTTATTTAAAGCTGGAGAGTCAGATTTTTGGATCTTAGACTCACGACCTCTGCGTACTAATTGATTAATTGTAGGCATTGATTTTCCTCCTTTCAAAATTTCTTTAAGACCACACATCCAGGTGGTTCATTTTTTTACAAAAAACAAAGTCTCTGTAGAACACTTTCCACAAAAACAGTTTTTAATTAATTATAGCGACTGCTGCTGCCCCTACTTCTATACCACAAGCTTTTCCAAGCTTTTTCATAGATTCTACTTTTGTAACAGGAATTTGTTTCTCACTAGCAATCTGGATGACTTTGTTTAACACACGTCGATCAGCATCTTCTGCGATGACAACCTCTTGTACTGTTGTAGTTTGTAGTGCTTTCACGGTCTGCTTTGTTCCAATAATTATCTTACTTGCCTGTAATACTTTTTCATAAGACATGGACGCATCCTCCAAAGTATCAGGTTATAGGAGCACCTTGGATATATTAACATTGAAAGTGGGTGGATGTCAACAAAGTTAGAAAAATATTTTTTCATCAACACTCACCCACTATTCAAATGTTATTAGTCTACTGTTACAGATTCATCATCTGTAGCTGGTTGCATCACTAATTCTGCCTTGCGGTATCGGTTCATACCTGTACCTGCAGGAACTAGTTTACCAATAATTACATTCTCTTTCAGACCTAGAAGTTCATCTCGCTTACCTTTAATTGCAGCATCCGTTAACACACGTGTTGTTTCTTGGAATGATGCAGCAGATAAGAATGAGTCAGTTTCAAGAGATGCTTTTGTAATACCAAGTAGAACAGGTCTACCTGTTGCCGGAGCTCTTCCATCAAGTAATACTTTCCCATTTGCATCAGTGAATTGATGAACATCAAGCAGTGAACCTGGTAATACATCAGTTTCACCAGCATCAATGACTCTAACTTTACGTAGCATTTGGCGAACCATTACTTCTACGTGTTTATCACCAATCTCAACACCCTGCATACGGTAAACTTTTTGTACTTCTTTTAGTAGATACTCTTGAACAGCTTGCATATCTTTTACTTTTAATAATTCTTTTGGATCAATTGAACCCTCTGTTAATTCTTGACCACGTTCAACCTTTTGCCCTTCTTTTACTTTTAGACGAGCACTATAAGGAGCTGTATATGATCTAGATTCAACTTCACCTTGAATGACGATTTCTTGCTGACGATCTTTCACTTCAGTAATAGAAGCAACAGCACCATCAATCTCAGTAATTACGGCTTGACCTTTCGGATTACGAGCTTCGAAAAGCTCTTGAATACGAGGTAAACCTTGTGTGATATCGTCTCCAGCTACCCCACCAGTATGGAAGGTACGCATCGTTAACTGTGTTCCTGGCTCTCCGATAGATTGAGCGGCAATAATACCTACTGCCTCCCCAACTTCAACCTCTGAACCAGTTGCTAGATTACGACCATAACATTTCTTACACACACCATGTCTAGTGTTACATGTAAACGCTGAACGTATATTTACTTCTTCAATACCAGCTTCAATAATTTCGCGAGTGATATCTTCTGTAATTAATTCGTTTTCGCCTACAAGTACTTCACCAGTCTCAGGGTGTTTTACATTTCTACGAGCATAACGTCCTAATAGTCGCTCATCAAGTGGTTCGATTACTTCTGTACCTTCTTTAAGAGCCTTAACTAATAGTCCACGGTCAGTTCCACAGTCATCCTCACGTACAATTACATCCTGCGCAACGTCAACAAGACGTCGAGTTAGGTAACCTGAGTCAGCTGTTTTTAGTGCTGTATCGGCAAGACCTTTACGAGCACCGTGAGTGGAGATAAAGTACTCAAGTACTGTTAGACCTTCACGGAAACTTGATTTAATTGGAAGCTCAATGATACGTCCTGACGGATTCGCCATAAGTCCACGCATACCAGCTAACTGAGTGAAGTTCGATGCATTACCACGGGCACCAGAGTCACTCATCATAAAGATTGGGTTACGCTTATCTAATGTTTTCATTAACTTACCTTGAATTGTATCTTTCGCAGCACTCCAGATAGAGATAACACGATCATAACGCTCTTCTTCAGTGATTAAACCACGTCTGAATTGCTTTAGAACATTATCAACTTTTGCTTGTGCTTCTTTAAGAATTTCTTGTTTTTCAGCAAGTACAACGATATCAGATACACCAACAGTGATACCTGCTTTAGTTGAATGTCGGAACCCAAGATTTTTCATACGATCTAGCATTTTTGAAGTTTCAGTAATCTTGAACTTCTTAAATACTTCCGCAATGATATTTCCGAGAATCTTCTTCTTAAACGGATCAATGATTTCTTGACTTTGAATTGCTTCAAGAACATTTGCACCTTTTTCTACAAAGAAGCGTTCTGGGGTTTTTTCTTCAAGATTGTTTCTTGTTGGTTCATTAATATATGGGAACGTCTTCGGTAAAATTTCGTTAAAGATCAATTTACCTACTGTTGTTATTAAAAGTTTGTTATTTTGTTCTTCAGTGAATGTTTGATTTTTCAATGATCCAGCATGCACTGCCACTCTTGTATGAAGGTGTACATAACCATTTTGATAAGCAATTAGTGCTTCATCAGTATCTTTAAAAATCATCCCTTCACCAACAGCACCTTCGCGCTCTAATGTTAAGTAGTAGTTACCTAATACCATATCCTGTGAAGGAGTTACTACTGGTTTTCCATCCTTAGGGTTCAGAATGTTTTGAGCAGCTAACATTAAAATACGAGCTTCCGCTTGGGCTTCAGCAGATAATGGAACGTGAACAGCCATTTGGTCACCATCAAAGTCGGCGTTATAAGCAGTACATACAAGTGGATGTAATCGTATTGCTCTTCCTTCGACTAGTGTTGGTTCAAAGGCTTGAATTCCAAGTCTGTGTAATGTCGGTGCACGGTTTAATAATACAGGATGCTCTCTAATAACTGATTCAAGTACATCCCATACCTCTGGTTGCACTCTTTCAATTTTTCGCTTTGCACTCTTGATATTATGAGCTAAACCTTTTTCTACTAGTTCCTTCATAACAAATGGCTTGAATAATTCTAGAGCCATTTCTTTTGGTAAACCACATTGATACATCTTTAAGTTAGGTCCAACTACGATAACCGAACGTCCAGAGTAATCAACACGTTTTCCTAGTAAGTTTTGACGGAAACGACCTTGCTTCCCTTTTAACATATGTGAAAGAGATTTTAATGGACGGTTACCCGGTCCAGTTACTGGTCTTCCTCTTCTTCCGTTATCGATTAATGCATCAACCGCTTCTTGAAGCATACGTTTCTCATTTTGAACAATGATACTTGGTGCTCCAAGGTCAAGCAGACGTTTTAAACGATTATTACGGTTAATAACACGTCGGTATAAATCATTCAAATCAGATGTAGCAAAACGGCCACCATCTAATTGAACCATCGGACGTAATTCAGGTGGAATAACCGGAAGAACATCTAAGATCATCCATGAAGGTTCATTTCCTGAATTTCTAAAAGCTTCAAGAACTTCTAGTCTTTTTATTGCTCTTGTACGTCGTTGACCTTGTGAAGTTTTTAACTCTTCCTTTAAGCCTAAGACTTCTTTTTCAAGTTCAATGTCGTGTAGAAGCTTTTTAATTGCTTCAGCACCCATTGCAGCTTGGAACGTGTTTCCGTATTTTTCACGGTATGCACGGTATTCTTTTTCAGACAATAATTGCTTCTTGTCCAATGGTGTATCTCCAACCTCTGTCACTACATAAGAAGCAAAATAAATAACTTCTTCCAGAGCACGTGGGGACATGTCTAAGACAAGTCCCATACGGCTAGGAATACCTTTAAAGTACCAAATATGAGAAACAGGTGCAGCTAATTCAATATGACCCATACGCTCACGACGTACTTTTGCACGTGTTACTTCAACGCCACATCGATCACACACAACACCTTTGTAACGGACGCGTTTATATTTTCCACAATGACATTCCCAGTCTTTTGTAGGACCGAAAATGCGTTCACAGAATAAACCATCCTTTTCAGGTTTTAATGTTCTATAGTTAATCGTCTCAGGTTTCTTCACTTCACCAAAAGACCATGAACGAATCTTATCAGGTGAAGCGAGTCCTATATTCATATACTCAAAGTTATTGACATCTAGCAAGGGGCCTACCTCCCTTTTGATCTTCAGGTTATCCCTATCTGCCTAACAAACGGAAATTTATTCTTTAGTAACCGTATCTCTTACTTCATCTTCTCCAACAGGTGCACCATCTAATGCGATTCCATCGGATTGATTTTGTTCTTCATCATCTTCTGTATCACGCATTTCGATTTCTTTTTCATCCTCAGATAGAATTTTAACGTCCATTCCAAGTGATTGAAGCTCTTTCATAAG
This sequence comes from Litchfieldia alkalitelluris, assembly GCF_002019645.1. Classification (GTDB taxonomy): domain Bacteria; phylum Bacillota; class Bacilli; order Bacillales; family Bacillaceae_L; genus Litchfieldia; species Litchfieldia alkalitelluris. The sequence goes on from NZ_KV917374.1 coordinate 218,157, forward strand.
TACTTTAAATGACTCAGGAACACCAGGCTCCGGAACATTCTCACCCTTAACAATCGCTTCATAAGTTTTCACACGACCAACAACATCATCTGACTTAACAGTAAGTATTTCTTGCAATGTATATGCCGCACCATAAGCTTCAAGTGCCCATACCTCCATCTCACCAAAACGCTGACCACCAAATTGAGCTTTACCTCCAAGTGGTTGTTGTGTAACAAGTGAGTATGGTCCAGTAGAACGCGCATGTAGCTTATCATCAACCATGTGAGCTAGCTTAATCATATACATAACTCCAACGGATACACGGTTATCAAATGGCTCACCCGTTCTTCCATCATATAAAACCGTTTTTGCATCACGTGACATTCCAGCCTCTTGCAGAGTACCCCAAACATCTTCCTCACGAGCACCATCAAATACAGGTGAAGCAACATGAATACCAAGTGCTCTAGCAGCCATTCCTAAGTGAAGCTCAAGAACCTGCCCGATATTCATACGTGATGGAACTCCAAGTGGATTTAACATGATATCAATTGGTGTACCGTCTGGTAGATATGGCATATCTTCTTCAGGAAGAATCCTTGAGATTACCCCTTTGTTACCATGACGTCCTGCCATCTTATCTCCTTCAGAGATTTTACGTTTCTGAACGATATAAACACGGACTAATTGGTTAACTCCTGGTGGTAATTCATCACCATCTTCGCGGTTAAACACTTTTACATCTAAAACGATACCGCCACCACCATGTGGAACACGAAGTGATGTATCGCGTACTTCACGAGCTTTTTCACCAAAAATCGCATGTAATAGACGTTCTTCAGCAGTTAATTCTGTTACCCCTTTAGGTGTAACCTTACCAACAAGAAGGTCTCCGTCTTTCACTTCTGCACCAACCCGGATGATTCCACGCTCATCAAGATTTCTAAGAGCATCTTCACCGACATTTGGTATATCACGAGTAATTTCTTCAGGTCCTAATTTCGTATCACGTGACTCTGATTCATATTCTTCAATATGTATAGAAGTGTATACGTCATCTTTCACTAGTCTTTCACTCATGATAATTGCATCTTCATAGTTGTATCCATCCCATGTCATAAATCCAACAAGCACGTTACGACCTAATGCTAATTCACCTTTTTCCATTGATGGTCCATCTGCAAGGATTTCTCCTTTTACAACTTCATCACCAACTGAAACAATCGGACGTTGGTTATAACACATACCTTGGTTTGAACGGATAAACTTCATCATACGGTACTTATCTAAATCACCTTTGACTTTTTGCCCGTCAACCTCTGTATAACGTCTAACCCAAATTTGCTTGGCTTCAACACGTTCTACAATCCCTGGATGTTTACATATAACAGCTGCACCAGAATCTTTCGCTGATACGTGTTCCATACCTGTTCCGACAATTGGTGACTCAGGTTGCATTAGAGGAACTGCTTGACGTTGCATGTTCGCTCCCATTAGCGCACGGTTAGAGTCATCATTTTCTAAGAACGGAATACAAGCTGTCGCAGCAGAAACTACCTGCTTCGGTGAAACGTCCATATAATCAACGCGATCACGGTTAACAACAGTGTTTTCTCCACGGAAACGAGCAATAATATCTAAATCGATAAATGCCCCATCTTCAGCTAATCTAGCATTTGCTTGTGCAACAACATAGTTATCTTCTTCATCTGCAGTTAAGTAATCAATACGTGAAGTTACTTTACCCGTTTCAGGATCAACTCTTCTGTAAGGAGTTTCAATAAATCCGAATCGATTTACTTTCGCATATGATGATAATGAGTTAATTAATCCGATATTCGGTCCCTCTGGTGTTTCAATTGGACACATACGGCCATAGTGAGAGTAGTGAACGTCACGCACTTCAAATCCAGCACGTTCTCTCGTTAATCCACCAGGTCCTAATGCAGACAATCTACGTTTATGAGTCAATTCACCTAACGGATTCGTTTGATCCATGAACTGAGAAAGCTGTGAGCTTCCGAAAAACTCTTTCATAGATGCAATTACAGGACGAATATTAATTAGCTGTTGCGGTGTAATTGTAGCTGTGTCTTGAATTGACATTCTTTCACGAACCACACGTTCCATTCTAGATAATCCAATACGGAATTGGTTTTGAAGCAACTCACCAACAGAACGTAGACGACGATTACCTAAGTGATCAATATCATCTGTGTCTCCTACTTGATGTAACAAGTTAAAGAAGTAACTAATAGATGATAAGATATCAGCTTGAGTAATATTCTTGATTGACTCATCTGTATAAGCATTACCGATAACATTAATGACTAACTCACCATCAGGATCACTCGGAGCAAAAATTTTGATAGATTGAACTGTAGCATCCTCATTTAATACCCCACCAGTTGGTGTAATTGATTTGAATCCGATACCCGATTCCAAATTAGGGATAATGCGGTCTAGTGTTCTTCTATCTAATAGAGTACCTTTTTCAGCAATGATTTCACCTGTTTCACCATCAACTAGTGTTTCAGCCAGTCTTTGATTAAATAGACGATTTTTAATATGAAGCTTTTTATTTATCTTATAACGACCTACGTTTGCTAGGTCATAACGTTTTGGATCAAAGAAGCGTGATTCTAATAAGCTTTTTGCATTCTCTACTGTCGGTGGCTCACCAGGACGTAATCTTTCATAAATCTCAAGTAATGCCTTTTCAGTAGTTTCCGTATTGTCTTTATCAAGAGTATTTCTGAGATATTCATTTTCTCCAAATAAATCAAGAATTTCTTGATCAGAACCGAAACCAAGAGCACGCAAAAGAACCGTAACAGGTAATTTACGAGTACGATCGATGCGAACATATACAACATCCTTAGCATCAGTTTCATACTCTAGCCAAGCACCACGGTTTGGAATAACAGTTGCAGTAAAGCCACGCTTACCATTTTTATCTACTTTACCACTAAAATAAACACTTGGTGAACGAACCAATTGTGAAACAATAACACGTTCAGCACCATTGATAACAAACGTACCTGTTTCTGTCATTAATGGGAAATCTCCCATAAATACATCTTGGTCTTTAACTTCACCTGTTTCCTTATTAATCAAGCGCACCTTTACACGAAGTGGAGCAGAATACGTGACATCACGCTCTTTAGATTCTTCCACTGAATATTTAGGATCCCCTAAACTATAATCAATGAATTCTAGTGATAGGTTACCAGTAAAATCTTCAATCGGAGAAATATCCTGGAACATTTCTCTTAACCCCTCATCAAGGAACCATTGATAGGAAGAGGTTTGGATTTCGATAAGATTTGGTAATTCTAAAACTTCACTAATGCGAGCATAACTTCTTCGTTGGCGGTGTCGTCCATACTGAACTAGTTGACCTGTCAACTCATTCACCCCTCAAATCAAGCGTTTTTTAAATAAAGCTAGTAATTTAACATCTATAGTAGATTTGCTATAGACAAAAAGAAAAAGGGTTTCATACAAGAAAACCACATTTTTCATCTAACGTACTATTGATTTTATCAGTATTTCCATGCTTACTAATTATATACATATAAGTTTAAAATTAGTTACACATGAAAAAAATACATATTGGCATTTTTTAATGTTATCACAGGTAAAAATAACCGTCAACCTTTTTTTGATTTTATGATATAATATCCTTTCTTTTTTAAAACCACCTCTACACTAGAGTATATGGACTCTAATTTTTCTAACGCAGATGGAGCACCTTGCTTTTTTTGAATGACAACCCATAACTCACCACCAACCTTAAGGTGTTTATGGCTATTAGATAATATGTCATGAACAACGTGCTTTCCAGCTCGTATGGGCGGATTAGTGAGAATTGCAGCAAAATCTTCTGTCACAACATTCTCAAATAAATTACTTTGATATATCGCAACATTCTTAATCCCATTTACATCAGCATTTTGTTTCGATAAAGAAATCGCTCTTTCATTTACATCTATCATTTCTACTTTTCGATCATTGAATTCCTTGGCTAGAGACAAACCAATCGGGCCATAACCACAACCAACATCCAAAATTGAACCATCCACACTAGGTAGTTGAAAGGATTCTATTAATAATCTGGAACCAAAATCAACCTCTTTTTTCGAAAATACTCCACTGTCACTAGTAAATTGAAACTGATGACCTCTTAGTTCGAAGGATAAACGCATCGGTTTACTATCGACAGTAGGTTTATTCGAATAATAATGGTCACTCACATTTTCTACCTCCTTTTATAAAAAGAGATTATACCAAACGGTTTTTCTATACTGAAACTAATTGAAATAAACCATATGTAGTGTTTGTAATTCTATTATTTTTACTCACTTACAGGAAGTTTTTTGCTACTTTTGAAAAACAAGTTCTTTATTGATTTATAAGTTAATTGTAACCATATAAGTAATGATATGGCACCATTAACTTTACTTAGTTTTCAAAGAGCATATGATCTTTTATGAGGTAATCTATTTGAAGAATAAGGTGAAAAAAAGCTCGCATATATCGCGAGCTTTTCACAAACTTAAATTACTTAACTTCTACGCCAGCTCCAACTTCTTCAAGCTTAGCTTTGATTTCTTCAGCTTCTTCTTTAGCAATGCCTTCTTTAAGTGCCTTTGGAGCATTGTCAACAAGTTCTTTAGCTTCTTTTAAGCCAAGACCAGTGATTTCACGTACAACTTTGATAACTTTGATCTTTTGAGCACCAGCAGATGCAAGTACTACGTCAAATTCAGTTTGCTCAGCAGCAGCTTCACCAGCAGCAGCACCAGCTACAGCTACAGGAGCAGCAGCAGTTACACCAAATTCTTCTTCGATTGCTTTTACTAAGTCATTTAATTCTAAAACAGTCATATTTTTAACTGCTTCAATGATTTGTTCTTGAGTCATTGTATTTTTCCTCCTTGGAATATTTATAATATAGTTTCGAATTTTAAAAGATTGAATTGAATATTAAGCGCCTTGTTCTTCTTTTTGGTCCGCCACAGCTTTTGTAGCAAGAGCAAAGTTACGAATTGGAGCTTGAAGTACGCTAAGTAACATTGAAAGTAAACCTTCACGTGATGGAAGATCAGCAAGAGCTTTCACTTCTTCAACTGTTGCGATATTACCTTCGATGACACCAGCTTTAATTTCTAATGCTTCATGCTTTTTAGCAAAGTCATTAAGAATTTTAGCAGGAGCTACTACATCATCATTACTGAATGCAATTGCATTCGGACCAGTCAATGCTACATTAAGGCCTGCTAATTCAGCAGCTTCAGCCGCACGACGTGTCATTGTGTTTTTGTATACTTTAAAATCAATACCAGCTTCACGAAGTTGTTTACGTAGTTCAGTCACTTCACCAACTGTTAACCCACGATAGTCAACAACAATTGTTGATTTACTTTCACGAAGTTTCGTTTCGATTTCGGATACGATTTGTTTCTTTTGTTCTACCGCACTGCTCATTCTTACACCTCCTATAGTTTTATAAACACTTAAAATACCGATTCGGTGTAAAAGTATAAAAAACCTCTACGCCTTGCAGACGTAGAGGTGGTATATAGTAATTTAATCGCATATAATATGCTATCACTACACCTCGGCAGGCTATTAAGCTCATTTGACATAAGCACCTACTGTCTACGGTAAAAAAGTATTATTTTTTTAACAACAAAATCTATTATATTTAAAACTTAATTAAAAGTCAACTTCCATTATTTAACTGCTACGAAAGTAGAAGCATCAACTTTTACTCCAGGACCCATTGTAGAAGAAACAGCGACGTTCTTCATGTAAGTTCCTTTTGCAGCTGCTGGTTTAACCTTTAACATAGTTTCATAAATAGTTGTGAAGTTCTCAATTAATTTTTGATCATCAAATGAGATTTTTCCGATTGGAACATGGATGTTAGAAGATTTATCAACGCGGTATTCAACCTTACCAGCTTTGATTTCTTTAACAGCTTTATCTACATCAAAAGTAACTGTTCCAGTTTTAGGGTTTGGCATTAAACCTTTTGGTCCTAACACACGACCAAGTTTACCAACTTCACCCATCATGTCAGGTGTAGCTACGATTACATCAAAGTCAAACCAACCTTGAGTGATTTTTGCGATATAGTCAGTATCACCAACATAGTCAGCTCCAGCAGCTTCTGCTTCTTTCGCTTTCTCACCTTTAGCAAATACTAAAACCTTTTGAGTTTTACCTGTACCATTTGGAAGTACAACTGCTCCACGGATTTGTTGGTCAGCTTTCTTAGGGTCAACTCCTAAACGGAATGCAACTTCAACAGTAGCATCAAATTTAGCAGTGCTTGTTTTCTTTACTAATTCAATTGCTTCAGCAACTGAATAAACACTTGTACGATCTACTAATTTAGCAGCTTCAACGTACTTTTTACCTCTTTTAGCCATGATATTTCCTCCTCGATTGTGGTTTTAACGGATTTACCTCCCACGAATAAAGGTTGCGAACAGGTTATTCCCCTAGTAACGCAACCCCCAAAAAACATGTGACAAAAACATTAGGAATTAGTCTTCGATAACAATTCCCATGCTGCGTGCTGTTCCTTCAACCATACGCATTGCAGATTCAACACTTGCCGCATTTAAGTCAGGCATTTTTGTTTCTGCGATTTCGCGTACTTTGTCACGCTTAACTGTCGCTACTTTATTACGGTTTGGTTCACCAGAACCCGACTCGATACCAGCTGCTTTCTTTAAAAGAACTGCAGCAGGAGGAGTTTTCGTAATAAATGTAAATGAACGGTCCTCAAATACCGTGATTTCAACAGGGATGATCAATCCAGCTTGCTCAGCTGTACGTGCGTTAAATTCTTTACAGAATCCCATGATGTTAACACCTGCTTGACCTAGTGCTGGTCCAACTGGCGGCGCTGGGTTAGCTTTTCCAGCAGGGATTTGTAATTTAACCATTTTAATTACTTTTTTAGCCACGGTACACACCTCCTTAAAGTCCGTGATGTGGTAATAGGGGTTTTCCCTCCCACTCATCTCTTTATATAAAGATAATTTTATTATCCTTACATGTCTTGGTCATGTCTTTTAGACATACTGACCTTTGAAATTTTACCACTTCACGAAATAGATTTCAAGTTTTTTTGTAATTTTTATTTTGAATCACTTTTTCTAGGGCTTGTCTACCCCGAAAAAAGAAATGCGGAAGGCGCTCGTTCATCGGCGACAGGCATAAGACGAGCCGGCTAGAAGGTTGCTTTTTAACCTTCTAGGGTGGATTGACTTATGACCTGAGAGCCGATAGCGCCTGAAGCTAGACACTAAGCTAAGTATAATTTTTCATACTCCATGGTGCTAATTTTAGTTAGCATGGATGTCCTGAAAATAACTGGGAGTAGCAAGTTCCATGCGCTGCGATCCACTCGCGGGATACCGCGGGGTGATCCGTGAGCCTCCTCGTCGCCTCGGGGCTCCTGCGGGGTCTCACGAGACCACTAGATCCCGCAGGAGTCAAGTGGCTCTCCGCACATTTCACAATTAGTAAGTACACTTTCATTTACCATGGTACGATAAAACTAGCACGGGAATCGAATTTGGAAAATTTTGTGTAATTAGAGTTTTTCAATTTGAGCAAAGTCTAATTCAACAGGTGTTTCACGGCCAAACATATTTACATGAACCTTGACCTTATGCTTATCAAGATCAATATCTTCAATAGTTCCTGTAAAGTTTGCAAAAGGACCTTCGTTCACTCGAACCGTTTCTTTTAATTCAAAGTCTACTTCAACTTGCTTTTCGTCTACACCCATTCTCTTTAGCAATGTAGTAACCTCTTCTGGCAAAAGTGGGGTAGGCTTTGAACCAGAACCAGAAGATCCAACAAATCCTGTTACTCCTGGGGTATTACGAACTACATACCATGAATCATCTGTCATGATGATCTCAACTAAGACGTAGCCAGGGAATACTTTTTTCTTAACAACTTTTTTCTTGCCATTTTTAATCTCTGTCTCTTCTTCTTCTGGTACAACCACTCGGAAGATCTTATCTTGCATAGCCATTGATTCTACACGCTTTTCAAGATTTGCCTTAACTTTATTTTCATAGCCCGAATACGTATGTACAACATACCAATTTTTTTCCATTCATTAGGACACTAAGGTCCTTCCCTCCCCTAATTTAAATATCAGGTTTTGTAATAGAAACGTGCAAGCACCCATGATGCGATATCTGAACTTGATCTACTCCTCCGGATCATGAGGGTCCGGAAATCTAGGATAGTAATTCATTTATAAGACTTATTATGTAGATGGTAGTGAAGCCCATAATCGCTAGGCACTGAAATTAGACACCATATCTATTATACATTTCATACTTTTTGCTTGAATTAAAAAAAACCCGTAAGTTGGGTTTTTTTGTTTCCTTATTTAACAATCATTATACCATGAATGAATATGACTTATTCAAGTACTAAACGAATAATTTCAGAAATACCCGTATCAATTAATGCGAAAAACACAGTAACAAACGTAATTGTAGATAGTACAACAATTGTATAACGAGTTAATTCTTTTCTTTTCGGCCAGCTGACTTTTTTCATTTCACGGGCAACACTTCGGAAAAACTTTACTAGACGCTGCATTATTTACCTCCAACAATTTTAGCAAATTCTATTTAGTCTCACGGTGTACAGTATGGTTATTACATGTTTTGCAAAACTTTTTTATTTCAAGGCGCTCATTGGCACTTTCAGTGTTTTTCATTGTCGTATAGTTTCGACTACCGCAATCAACACAAGCTAATACAATCTTCTTTCGCATAAAGCACCTTCTTAATTACTGAAAATAATAAATGTATAAATTCTTTAAAAATGTAACATAAGCTTGTTCTTAATGTCAATACTCGCAGAAAACGCTTTAACAGCTATATTTTAACATCAAAACTCTAATTATAAGCTAATTTCTCTAATCTCCAGGTAGCGTTCAAGCTTTCGTTTTACTCGCTGCAATGCATTATCAATGGATTTGACATGCCTATTTAAATCCTCAGATATCTCCTGATATGATCGTCCATCGAGATAAAGTGCCAGAACTTTCCTCTCTAAGTCACTTAAAAGCTCTGCCATTTTAACTTCAATATCGTCAAACTTTTCTTGGTTAATAAATAGTTCTTCCGGATCCAATATTTTTGCTCCAGAAATCACATCCATCAAGGTTCGATCTGATTCCTCATCATAGATTGGTTTATCTAGAGAAACATAAGAATTTAGCGGAATATGCTTTTGTCTTGTAGCTGTTTTAATCGCAGTTATAATTTGTCTAGTAATGCAGAGTTCTGCAAATGCCTTAAATGAGGTAAGCTTGTCCTCTTTAAAGTCACGAATCGCTTTATAAAGTCCAATCATACCCTCTTGAACAATATCCTCTCGGTCTGCTCCTATAAGAAAATAAGAACGAGCTTTTGCACGAACGAAATTTTTATACTTGTTAATAAGGTAATCGAGCGCATCACTTTCACCAGAATGAACTAGTTCTACAACTTCTTCATCTTCTAATCGTTCATACACTGTGTTGACTTTTCCATTGAAGTTTGAAATCACGTCGATCCCTCCGACCGGACTTATAGATAGCAATATTATACAGGAAATTTTTTCAACACGTCAACAGGTCACTTTTCTCCACGGCGCCATTTTTCAAAAATTTCAGCCACTTCATCAGTAAGAGGAATTTTGGAAGAGCTTTTTTTTTGGTAGGTTTTTTGGACCTTCTTTTCAATTCCTTTTTCAATTAGTCCCATTTCTGTCAAGAGCTCACGCGCTGATTTACGTAAGGCACCTTGTCCAAAAATTGCCCATTGCTCTGTGTAATCGGATGTAGCAACATGAATTTGAGTACGCCGATCACTAAGTTCTTGGGCCAATTTTTCAATTCGTTCATCTGCTGTTTCGTTCTCTCTTGTAAAAATCACTTCAACTTTGTGATTTTTACTTTTCTTTTCCGTTCCCTGTCTGAGGTGGGCATCAAATACGATAATGACTCTGTAACCAGTATAAGCTTGGTATTCTGCCATTTTTTCAATCAGTACGTTTCGTGCCTGTGAAAAGTCTATGGTTTTTAATTTCCGCAAATCTGGCCAAGCTCCAATAATGTTATATCCATCAACAATGAGGATATCCATGACTTTTAGTCACCTAGTGGGTTTCGTTTTCGAAATACCTCATACATTAAGAGACTAGCTGCGACAGATGCATTTAACGATGTAACCTTACCCTTCATTGGAAGTCTAATTAAGAAGTCACATTTATCTTTTATCAGCCTTCCGATTCCCTTCCCTTCACTACCAATAACAAGTGCTAGAGGCATTTCTCCATCGATATTACGATAGTCATCCTTACCTGATGCATCTGTTCCAATTACCCAAACTCCTCTTTCTTTTAACTCGTCAATTGTCCTTGCTAAGTTTGTCACACGTGCAACTGGTATATATTCGATCGCTCCTGTGGATGCTTTTGCAACCGTAGCCGTTAAACCAACCGCTCTTCTTTTTGGAATGATGACACCATGTGCACCTGAAGCATCTGCTGTCCGTAAGATAGATCCCAAATTATGAGGATCTTCTAGTTCATCTAGTAAAAGAAAGAAAGGCTTTTCCCCCTTTTCTTCAGCAAGTTTAAATAAATCCTCTATTTCCGCATATTCGTATGCTGCGACTTGTGCGATAACACCTTGGTGGTTTCCTTCAACCATCTGATCTATTTTCTTTTTGGGAACAAATTGAAGTAAAACACCTTTGTCGTTTGCTAAATTGATAATAACGCTCATTGAGCCTTTTTGTGAGCCTTCTGCAATTAAGATTTTGTTAATTTCTCTTTCGGATTTAAGGGCTTCACTTACAGGATTTCTTCCAATAATAAAATCTGATGCCACTTTTTGTTCCTCCTTTCGTATAATAAGTTATTTATGTATCACTTTGATTGAAATAAAAGAACTTCGGAGATTTGTTCTGCCCTAAAGATACCCAGTTGAGCCATTCAACATGGTGCGAATACTTCATTAGCATCGAGGTCTACTCTGAAAACATCCTTTATTGATCAATAAATTCAAATGCAGCTTCTATGATTTCTTCTAATCTGTCTACATTCTGTGTTAGGTGGTAGTAACCCATCAACGCTTCAAAAGATGTACTGTATCTATAGGTTTGGACGTCTGTATTCTTTGGAACGGTTCCGCTTTTAGCGTTTCGGCCTCTGCGCAAAACCCCTTGTTCTTCCTCAGTAAAAAATTCACGCTCGATTAAATGATGTAATATAGAGCTTTGTGCTTTAGCAGATACAAACCGTTTGGCTATTTTATGCAAATCATTAGGTCTTACTGTCCCTTTAGAAAGTAGATGGTGACGGACATACTTTTCATAAACCGCATCTCCCATATAAGCTAAAGCTAGACTATTTAATTGTTTGGCATCAATGTTTGATGTGTCTAGTAGCATTTATTAACCTCTTTTCCAACGGGTTCCCTGTGGAGTGTCCTCTAAAATCACATTTTTTTCTTTCAATTCATCTCGGATTTGATCTGATAGAGCAAAATCTCGATTCTTTCGTGCTTCAATACGTTTTTGAATTAGAGCTTCAATTTCTTCATCTAGTAAATCGTTCTCAGGGCTTATCTCTAATCCTAACACATTAAACAGTTCTTCAAATTCCTTGATAAAAGCCTCGATCACAACGCTCGCTGTATTTTTTGATTGAAGGTAGTAATTTGCTTGTTTAGATAACTCAAAAAGTATTGAAATCGCATTAGCTGTATTAAAATCATCATCCATTACAGTAATAAACTCTTCTCTTAAATTAGCTAATTTTCCAAACCATTCTTGATCATCTGTTGTTAAATTTGAACTACTTTCTTTTCTATGAAGTAAGTTTGTGTAAGATGTTTTGATTCGATCTAACCCTTTTTTCGTACTTTCAAGTAATTCCTCATTATAGTTAATTGGATGTCTATAGTGGACTGAAAGCATAAAGAATCGAATTAACTGCGGGTCATGCTGCTTAATAATGTCATGTACTAGAATGAAATTACCTAGTGATTTTGACATTTTTTCATTATCAATATTAATATACCCATTGTGCATCCAATAATTAGCAAAGGTCTTTTCGTTTATCGCTTCTGATTGGGCAATTTCATTTTCATGGTGAGGGAATGCTAAATCTTGGCCACCTGCATGAATATCAATGGTTTCACCCAAGTACTTTTTAGCCATTGCAGAACACTCAATATGCCAGCCAGGTCGACCCTCTCCCCAAGGACTTTCCCAAGAAATTTCTCCTGGTTTCGCATTTTTCCATAAAACAAAATCTAGGGCATCCTCTTTTTTATCACCAACTTCAATTCTTGCTCCTACCTTTAAATCATCAATTGATTGGTGACTCAATTTTCCATAGCCATCAAACGATTTTGTGCGGTAATATACGTCACCACCCGCTTCATAGGCATATCCCTTTTCGATAAGAGCCTGAATGAAATCAATGATAATATCAATACTTTCAGTTACTCTAGGGTGGACAGTTGCTTTTTTGCACCCTAATGCTGAAACATCTTCAAAATACGCATTAATGAAGCGCTCTGCGATCGTTGGCACATCCTCCCCTAGCTCATTCGCTGCTTTAATTAACTTATCGTCAACATCGGTAAAATTCGAGACAAAATTCACATCATAACCGCGGAATTCAAAGTAACGTCTCACCGTATCAAAAACAATCGCAGGACGTGCATTCCCAATATGAATATAGTTATAGACAGTTGGGCCACATACATACATTTTAACTTTATTTTCTTCTAATGGTTTGAACAATTCTTTTTTTCTAGTAAGTGTGTTATATATTTGAATGGACATTTTTTGCTTCCCCTTTCTTAAGCTCAGCTTTTAATTGACTTAGTTCAAGCTCAAGTTCTTTCATTCGGTCTGAGATTGGGTCTGGAACATCACAATGGTTTAGTTTATTAATTCTTACTCCATTCTGAATAACCACTCTTCCCTTAATACCTACAACAGTTGAATTGGGCGGCACATCATTTAGTACTACTGCTCCTGCTCCAACCTTTGAATTTTCGCCAATCGTAATAGACCCTAACACTTTAGCTCCAGTTGCTATCAGTGCATTATCCTTTATTGTTGGATGTCTCTTACCCTTTTCTTTTCCTGTTCCTCCTAAGGTTACCCCTTGAAATACAGTAACATTATCTCCAATTTCACAAGTTTCCCCAATTACTACTCCCATGCCATGGTCTATAAAAAAACGTTTTCCTATCTTTGCTCCGGGGTGAATTTCTATTCCAGTAAAAAATCTACTAACCTGAGAGATAAACCTTGCTAGGAAAAATAAATTTTTCTTATAAAAACCATGCGCTAGTCGATGAAACCAAATCGCATGTAATCCTGAGTAAGTAAGAATTACCTCAAGATGAGTCCTTGCTGCAGGGTCTTGTTCGAACACAACCTCAATATCTTCCTTCATTCTACGAAACATTTTCTCCACTCCCCATCTGAAAAAAACATAAGGCTTCTACCCCTCGGCGGATGTTATAAGATACATTGTCTTATTAAACCAACCAATAGAGCCTTAAGTTAGCCCCATATCATATTAACGAAAACACTAAGATATGATAAATAAGAATACAAAAACGCCTCTGTGAATATCACAGAGACGTAGTATACGCGGTTCCACTCTGTTTAGGTGAAATTTTTAGTATATATCACCTCAACTTATGCCCCTGTAACGGAGGGTGGCCGCTTTTACCTACTCATACAAATGTATTTTCAACAAAAGACTCAAAGGTGCATTTCAAAAAACATTTTAACTTAAACCACTTTCAGCCGGTGATGGTTCTCTCTAAAAAGAAAATGTTTTTCTACTCTCCTTCTCAACATGTTAACAATTATTAGAATACTGCTTTGGAATTTTTAACTATATAGATAAATATATTATATTTTGCTCGAAATGTTAACTAATTAATACTTTCCAGGACTAATTTATATTCTAGCCTTATAAAAAAGCAAGGGTAACCGGCGCGAAATAATGATACTAGGTTAAACCTTTATACTTTCTTAACAAGAAATAAGAACATGCCCTTTCTTAAGAAAAACCTTAGTTATAAATGCTTTCAATACGAGAAATTACCTTATCTCTCCCAAGAAGGTGGATAGCCATTGGTAAGTCCGGACCGTGTGTTTGACCTGTCGTTGCTACACGGATTGGCATAAAGAGCTTCTTACCCTTTTGGCCAGTAGTTTTTTGAACAGTCTTCATAGCAGCCTTAATATCTTCTGCTGAAAAAGATTCGAGATTTTGCAACTCACTAACAAATGCTTTTAGAACTTCTTCAACCTGTTCTTCAGCTAATACTTCTTTTGCTTCTTCCTCATAAACAAGTTCTTCTCTAAAGAAAAGATCAGTTAGTGGAACAATTTCTGCACCAAAGCTCAATTTTTCTTGATGTAAGGCAATAAGTTCCTTAGCCCATTCTCTTTCATTCTCAGACATATTTGTAGAAACACGACCCGCTTTAACTAAGTGTGGTAATGAAAGCTCCACTAACCTTTCAATGTCCAAGGTCTTAATATATTGATTATTCATCCATGTTAGTTTTTGTGTATCAAAAACAGCAGGAGATTTCGATAATCTATCAGTATCAAAAATCTCTATAAATTGATCTTTGTTATAAAGTTCTTCTTCCCCAGCTGGTGACCAACCTAATAGCGCAATAAAATTAAACAATGTCTCAGGTAAATAACCTAACTCTTCATACTGCTCGATAAACTGAATGATTGACTCATCACGTTTACTCAGCTTTTTGCGGCTTTCATTCACGATTAAAGTCATATGGCCAAACTGAGGGATATCCCATCCAAACGCCTCGTAAATCATTATTTGCTTTGGGGTATTTGAAATATGATCCTCTCCGCGAAGAACGTGAGTAATTTGCATTAAATGATCATCAACAGCAACTGCAAAATTATACGTTGGCGTACCATCCTTCTTAACAATAACATAATCACCTATTCCATTTGACTCAAATGAAATTTCACCTTTTACCATATCATTAAATGAATATACTTTATCCTCACGTACTCTGAATCGGATACTAGGTAATCTTCCCTCTTTTTCAAAAGCTTCCTGCTCCTCCGTTGAAAGATTACGATGTTTGCCAGAGTACATTGGCATTTCGCCTCTAGCAACTTGTTCTTCACGCTCTTGTTCAATTTCTTCTTCGGTACAATAACATTTATAAGCAAGTCCTTTTTCAAGAAGCTCTTCATAATACTTCTTATAGAGATCATTTCGCTCAGATTGACGGTATGGACCAAAATCCCCACCTACGTCAGTGCTTTCATCCCATTCGATACCTAGCCATTTTAAATATTTTAATTGACTTTCTTCTCCACCAGCTATGTTTCTCTTTTTATCTGTATCTTCAATACGGATGATAAATTTACCGTTTTGGTTACGTGCGAATAAGTAATTAAATAGTGCAGTTCTTGCGTTTCCGATATGTAAATGTCCTGTGGGACTTGGTGCATAGCGTACTCTAACTTCTTGTGTCATGGTTATTCCTCCAACATCATTTTTCTTTTTTATTTATGTCTACCCTGAAAATACATAGGTTGAAGATTCATTCGCTGCAGTTCACTCGCTTTCCGCGGGGCGGTCCAGGAGCCTCCTCGTCGCAAGGCTCCTGTGGGGTCTCCCGAGCCCGCTATATCCTGCAGGAGTCGAGTGACCTTCCGCTCATTCCAACTGAGTTAGTACTTTTCATCCTTCATGGTGCAAATAACTTATTTCCTCACTGATGCATTATATTTACGTGTTTTTCACTAATAAAACAACTGCTTGTGCTGCAATTCCTTCTTCACGTCCTGTGAAACCAAGTTTTTCTGTTGTGGTTGCTTTTACATTTACCTGAGAAGTTTCTGCATCTAGTAACATGGCAATTCGTTCCCTCATTTGGCCTATATACGGCGCCATTTTTGGTTTTTGTGCAATAATGGTACAGTCTATATTTCCTAAGGAATATCCTTGCTTTTTAATTAAGTTCCATACATGAGATAACAATTTAGCAGAGTCTGCATCTTTAAATGCAGGATCCGTATCAGGAAAGTGCTTTCCAATATCTCCAGCAGCAATTGCACCCAAGCATGCATCTGCAACTGTATGTAATAAGACATCTGCATCTGAATGACCTAAAAGACCTTTTTCAAAAGGGATCTCGATTCCACCGATAATGAGAGGCCGTCCTTCAACCAATTGATGTACATCATAGCCTTGTCCAATTCGAAACATACCATAACCCCTTAAATTTTATTATTTATCCTAGACTTAAGAATTGCCTCTGCAAAAAGTAAATCCTCAGGTGTTGTTATTTTTATATTCATATAATCACTTTCAACAATATACACATTTTTTCCTATTCGTTCAACTAAACTTGCATCATCTGTACCTAAAAATCCTTCTTGTACGGCTTTTTCATGTGCATCTCTAAGGATATCTATTTGAAATGCTTGAGGAGTTTGTATCGCCCATACGTTAGAACGATCAATTGTTTGAATAACTGCCGATTGGCTGTCTACTTGTTTAATTGTTTCCTTCACAGGAACAGCCAAAACTGCCGCACTATGGGTCAAAGCCTTTTCAACCAGAGTATGTATAAACGCTTGTTTCACAAATGGCCTAGCTCCATCATGAACTAATACCACACTTGAATCCCCTATTACTTTTAATCCACTATAGACACTGTCTTGTCTTTCTTTACCACCCGGAACAATTTTGTGAACCTTGTTTATCCCATATTCATTCAACAAAGCTTCAATTTCATCTAATTCTTTGGGATTTATGACTAAAATAATTCCGTTGCAACGTTGATCTTCTTCAAATGCTCTTAGCGTATGGACGATAAGTGGCACGGATTGGATTTCTAAAAATTGTTTGTTGATTCCCGCCTGCATACGACTACCTTGCCCTGCAGCAAGAATAATGATTTCATATTGCATCAATTTCACCTCTTTATCATAGGTTCTTTCTGGAAGATTAAATATTAGAAGTTCTCTCCTGAAAACAACCTAGGTCGTTTGAGTTCCATGCGCTGCGGATCTACTTGCTTTCCGTGGGGTGGTCCGGGAGCCTCCTCGTCGCCTAGGGGCTCCTGTGGGGTCTCCTGAGACCACTAAATCCCGCAGGAGTAGTGGCTCTCCGCACCCATGGTTCAAATTTTCTTTTGCATTGAAGTCTACCCGGCAACGTGAAAACTCCTTCCCCTCCCGGAAGATAGAGCCTAAATTCGGAGCAATGGATTGTTTTCTAGAAAAAAAATCTTGCTAAAGATGGTATATTTAAATATTTTTCAATTAATATGTAAAAACACAAAAAAAGAGGCTTGCTTAGGATAGATATCATTCGGCAATCTCAGTCTTTTGGACCTAAGCAAGTACAACCGAGTCACCATCTATCGTTTCAAACCTCCACTAAATCTATAATGCCTTTTCTAGTAATTTAGGCTTTGCAAAAATCATCCTACCTGCAGATGTTTGTAAAACACTTGTTACTAGAACTTCTATATGCTTTCCAATATAATCTCTTCCATCTTCAACAACAATCATCGTACCATCATCAAGATATGCGATACCTTGATTATGTTCTTTACCGTCTTTTATGACTTGAACATGCATTTCTTCACCAGGTAGCACAACCGGTTTAACGGCGTTGGCTAAATCATTGATGTTTAATACAGCAACTTTTTGTAATTCACATACTTTATTTAAATTAAAATCATTAGTAACAACAACACCTGATGTGAGTTTTGCAAGCTTAACTAACTTACTATCTACTTCTTGAATTTCGTCAAAATCACCTTCATAGATTTCAACCTTTATGGCTAATTCTTTTTGAATCCGATTAAGAATATCAAGTCCTCGTCTTCCTCTATTTCTTTTTAAAACATCAGAGGAATCTGCAATGTGCTGGAGCTCTTCCAAGACAAATTGAGGAATCACAATTGTTCCTTCTAGAAACCCAGTTTGACAGATATCAGCAATTCTTCCGTCAATAATAACACTCGTATCTAGAATTTTAAGCTCCTTACTCTTTTTTTCTACTTCTTCTTCATCGATTCCCTTTTTCTTGTTTTTATTTGAGATAGAAAACAAACTTACAAGTTCATCTCTTTTCTTAAAGCCTACTTGGAATCCGAGATAACCTAGTAGTAATGTAATGAAAATGGGGATGACCGTATTTACGACAACAAATTGAATTTTGCCTAGTGGAATCACGATTAAGAAAGCGACAATTAACCCCGATATAAGACCTAAAGTACCAAAAATAACATCAGTGATTGGTGCTTTTATAAGAGTATCTTCAAGCCATTTTATTAAACCTACGATATAATCGACTAACCAAAAAGTAGTAAAAAATAAGATAATTGCACCTAAAACCGCTAATGTGTATGGCCTATCTAAAAAAGGAACGTCAGCAATATTTAATATTTCAAGAAGCTCTGGTATAAAGAAAATTCCTAGAGTTCCTCCTACGATTAAGAAAAATAAATGAACAATCCGTTTTAACATTCCTTCACCTCCTCATACTCATTATAAACACTTTATACTAATTGAAACCTACAATAAATAGTTTTTTTAAAATGTAAAGGTAATGACATGTACATGTAACGTTTTAAGAGGTTTCTTTCAAATTATCATTCCCATTTTCCTTCGTCAAATGAGCATAACATCATAATTTTCTAAAATAAGTTCAAATTTCTCGGTCGATCGAAAGCTGATTCTTTATTCGCTTTAAACCCGCTTTAATATTTTTAGCTCGAACCTCACCTATACCTTCAACTTCATCTAATTCCTCTACGGTTGAATGTAAAATAAGTTTCAATTTTTTAAAATGAATGACTACATTTTCTATAATATGTGATGGAAGTCTAGGAATTTTATTTAGAATTCGGTAGCCTCTCGAACAGATGATCTCATCCATGTTTGTTAATGGAGAATAGCCTAAAAGCTTTAAAATAATCATATCATCTAGCAGTTCCTTATTAGATAGTGTCTGCAATTGGTCTAGGATAGAATAGGGATTTGCTACTGGGTCTTTTGAATAGTCTTTTAGGATTAATGCTGCTTCTTCCTCGATACTAACAAGTAACTCATCCAATTGAAGGCTAAGCAGTCTTCCTTCAGTTCCTAATTCATTTACATAACAGAGAATTTCACTTTTTATTCTGACTACCATTTCAATTCGATGTAAGACTTGGATAATATCTTTAAAAGTCACTAGGTTTTCAAATTCAAGTGCTCCGATGTTTGTGATTGATTGCTCCAGAACAGATTTATATTTATCTAGTGTTTGTATCGCTTGATTTCCTTTTGTTAAAATCACACCAATATCTTTTAATACATAAGTAAGGCCACCCTTATATAGTGTGATGACATTTCTTCTTTGCGAAATGGCAATAACTAGATTTCCTGTTTGCCTCGCAACACGCTCAGCGGTTCGATGTCTCATACCAGTTTCAGCAGAATAGGTTGACGGGTCGGGCATTAGTTGTGCATTGGCAATTAATATTTTTGCACCCGCATCATCTAAAATAATTGCACCATCCATTTTGGCAAGCTCATAGAGTGAGGCTGGAGAAAAGCTACAATCTATTTCAAAACCACCATCAACGATTCGCTCCATCTGAGAGTTATACCCAATAACAATTAGTCCTCCTGTTTTGGCGCTCAGCACATTTTCAATTCCTTCACGAATTGGTGTACCTGGAGCTACAAATTTCAGTATTTGAGCTAAATTTTTTTCATGATGTATAATCTCATCCAATTTTTTACCCCCTATTGTCCTAATCCATATTGGAGTGCCTGACGTACATCAGAGACACCTACTACCTCAATCCCTTTTGGTATTGTCCATCCCCCAATATTTCTTTCTGGTAAAATGACTCTTTTGAATCCGAGCTTAGCTGCTTCTTGAACCCTTTGCTCAATACGGGATACACGGCGGACCTCACCCGTTAGTCCTACTTCGCCAACAAAAACATCTGTGGCATTAGATGGTTTATCTCTAAAGCTCGATGCTATGCTGACCGCAACAGCTAAGTCAATTGCAGGTTCATCCAGTTTAACGCCTCCAGCAACTTTTAAATAGGCATCTTGATTTTGTAGCAATAAACCCACTCTTTTCTCTAGTACTGCCATTAACAACGAGACGCGGTTTTGATCAACCCCAGTTGCCATTCTTCGAGGATTTCCAAAGCTTGTTGGTGAAATAAGTGCCTGTATCTCCACAAGTACTGGCCTCGTTCCCTCCATGGAAGCCACAACTGTAGAACCTGCTGCCCCTTGAGAGCGCTCTTCAAGAAAGATTTCCGAAGGGTTTGCTACTTCATCCAGGCCGGATTCTTTCATCTCAAATATTCCCATCTCATTTGTCGAACCAAAACGGTTTTTTACAGCACGTAAAATTCGATAGGTATGATGGCGCTCACCTTCAAAATATAATACGGTATCTACCATATGTTCTAATAATCTAGGACCTGCAATTGAGCCTTCTTTTGTCACGTGGCCGACAATAAAAATGGCAATACCCTTTGTTTTTGCAATTCTCATTAATTCAGCTGTACATTCTCTCACCTGTGAAACACTTCCCGGTGCCGAACTAATCTCTGCATGATACATCGTTTGAATGGAGTCAACAACAACAAAAGAAGGATCTAATTCTGATATTGATTTGGTGATATATTCTAAATCAGTTTCTGATTGTACATATAAATTATCAGAAGTCACACCGAGACGATCAGAACGAAGCTTTGTTTGCTTGACTGATTCCTCACCGGAAATATAGAGGACACGGTTTTCATTAGCTAGCTGGGCGGAAACTTGGAGTAGTAATGTAGACTTACCGATACCAGGATCCCCACCAATAAGGACAAGAGAGCCACGGACAATACCGCCACCTAACACGCGGTTGAATTCCTGACTGTTGGTAAACATTCTTGGCTCACTAATGGTTTCTATTGAGGTAATAGGTGAAGGCTTACTTAAAACAGAAGAATTCGAGTGATTAAAAGCACCTTTTCTGGCAACCTTTTGTTCCATTTCTTCCACAAGGGTATTCCACGCATTACATCCAGGACATTTCCCCATCCATTTAGCGGATTCATAGCCACATGCTTGACAACTAAATTTCGTTTTTCTTTTTACCATATTTAATAAAACCTCTCTTATTAGAATACCGACAACTTCACTAAAATATGAACGTTTTTGCAACTTACTCTCTATTTTCCACTATATTAAATGAGCAAAGGCTGACCCAACCAATTGAAGCGAATTACTCGAACATCTCTCAATAAAATGAAGATGCCCCTAGTGATTCGACGCAATTTGCTTGGATCAGCCTCTATACTGATTTATACTTGATTCACTTTTTCCGCTGCCTTTACCACAAATTCACCATCTTCAATATCCATAACAATCTGCTTCCCTTTTTCAATCGTTCCTTTTAGAAGCTCTTCAGATAAACGATCCTCTATTTGCTTTTGAATCGCTCTTCTTAATGGACGAGCCCCATACTCAGGGTCATAACCTTCTTCTGCAATTTTTTCAATAGCAGCTTCTGTAATCTCTAAATCAAGCTCTTGCTCCTTCAGTCTCTTCGTTAACTGCTCTGACATAAGAACAACAATTTCTCTTAAGTGCTTTTTCTCTAAAGAATGGAAGACAATAATTTCATCGATACGATTTAAGAACTCAGGACGGAATGCCTTTTTCAGCTCCTCCATCACTTTACCTTTCATATCTTTGTAATTCTGCCCTTCATCTTGAACATTGAAGCCTACATACTTGTTACGCTTAAGAGTGCTTGCACCAACGTTTGATGTCATAATTAAAATCGTATTTCTAAAATCAACTGTACGTCCCTTAGAATCTGTTAATCGACCATCTTCTAAAACTTGTAATAAAATATTAAAGACATCTGGATGAGCCTTTTCAATTTCATCTAATAGCACAACAGAATATGGTTTACGACGTACTTTTTCAGTTAATTGACCACCTTCATCATAGCCAACATATCCTGGAGGTGACCCTACTAAACGTGAAGTCGAATGCTTCTCCATATATTCAGACATATCAATGCGAATCATGGCATCTTCATCACCAAAAATGGACTCAGCTAATGCTCTTGCAAGCTCCGTTTTACCGACACCAGTAGGTCCTAGGAAGATAAATGAACCAATCGGGCGTTTAGGGTCCTTAAGACCTGCGCGCGCGCGTCTAACTGCCTTAGAAACGGCTTTAACGGCTTCCTCTTGCCCTATCACTCGATCATGAAGAAGACTCTCCATGTTTAATAACTTATCTGTTTCTGTTTGTGCTAGCTTTGAAACAGGTATACCAGTCCAGCTTGATACAACCATGGCAATATCTTCAACTGTAACTTCTGAGTTTTCCTGACCTTGTTTTTCTTTCCACGTTTTCTTCGTTTCTTCGAGCTGCTCACGTAAACGTTGCTCAGTATCTCTTAACGATGCAGCTTTCTCAAATTCCTGACTTTGAACAGCAGCATCCTTTTCTTTACGGACTTCTTCAAGCTTTGCTTCCAGCTCTTTTAAATTTGGTGGTGCAGTATAAGAACGTAAGCGGACCTTTGAGCCTGCTTCATCAATTAAATCAATCGCCTTATCAGGCAAGAAGCGATCAGAGATATATCTATCAGATAGCTTTACAGCTTGAACAATCGCTTCATCTATAATAGAAACCCTATGATGTGCTTCATATCGGTCACGTAATCCTTTTAAAATTTGGATAGACTCATCAATTGTCGGCTCATCGACTGTAATTGGTTGGAATCTTCGCTCTAACGCTGCATCTTTTTCAATGTACTTACGATATTCATCTAATGTCGTTGCACCAATACACTGAAGCTCCCCACGAGCTAATGATGGTTTTAGAATATTAGAAGCATCAATTGCCCCCTCTGCTCCTCCAGCACCAATCAGTGTATGAAGCTCATCGATAAATAGAATGATATTTCCAGCTTGGCGAATCTCATCCATCACCTTTTTCAAACGATCCTCGAATTCCCCACGATACTTAGTTCCAGCAACAACTGTCCCCATATCTAGTGTCATTACACGCTTATCACGTAATGTTTCTGGCACTTCATTATTCACGATTTGCTGAGCTAATCCTTCAGCAATTGCTGTTTTACCTACACCTGGTTCACCAATAAGTACTGGATTATTTTTCGTACGACGGCTTAACACTTCAATCACACGTTGAATTTCCTTACTACGACCAATAACAGGATCTAAGCTTCCTTCTCTTGCAATCGCAGTTAAATCACGTGCAAGACTATCTAATGTTGGTGTATTAGCACTAACCGCTCCTCCACCTTGATGTCCTGATGAAGACTCGTTGCTTCCAAGTAGCTGTAACACTTGTTGTCGTGCTTTATTTAAACTTACTCCTAAATTATTCAGTACGCGAGCTGCAACACCTTCGCCCTCACGAATAAGCCCTAATAAAATATGTTCCGTCCCGACATATGAATGACCTAACTTTCTCGCTTCGTCCATTGATAGTTCAATAACCTTCTTTGCACGAGGAGTATAGTGAATGGTTTGTGAAGCATCATGACCTCTACCAATTAATGCTTCAACTTCTTTTTGAATTTTCTCAGGCCCTAATCCAAGTGCTACAAGCGCTTTTGCTGCAATTCCTTCTCCCTCACGAATTAATCCTAATAAAATATGCTCGGTTCCAATATTATTATGTCCTAATCTTACTGCTTCTTCTTGCGCTAATGCTAATACCTTTTGTGCGCGTTCAGTAAATCTTCCAAACATCATATTTCATCGACCTCCAAGCCATTTGTCTTTTTTTCTTCTAATTTTAATCTTTCTCTTATTAGTGTCGCTCTTCGAATATCTCTTTCATTAGGTCTCAATGCCCCGCCTGAATATAACTGCAAAAATCCAGGCTGAGTTAAAATCATTAATTCATTCAGTATATTACTAGATAAATCCCTAATATAACCTAAATCTATTCCCAATCGAACATCCGACAAACATTTAGCAGCTTCCTTTGACTCAATAATCCTGCTATTAGCTAGGATTCCATAAGAGCGATACACTCTGTCTTCTAATTGTATGTTCGAAGTCTTAACTAATGCGTCCCTTGCTGAACGTTCTTGCGAAATTAGCTGACTTACAACACTTTTTAAATCCCCAACTATATCTTCTTCTGTCTTACCAAGAGTAATTTGATTAGATATCTGAAAAATATTACCTAGCGCTTCACTACCCTCACCATATGTGCCTCTGACTACCAATCCTAATTGATTGATCGCAGGAATAATCCGACTCATTTGTTGTGTTAATACTAATCCAGGTAAATGCATCATTACAGAAGCCCTTAACCCAGTCCCAACATTGGTTGGACAACTTGTTAAATATCCTCTTCTCTCATCAAAAGCATAATCAACTGAAGTTTCAATCCAATCATCTAATTCATTCGCCGTTTTCAGAGCCTCTTCTAATTGAAAACCTGGATATAAGCATTGAATTCGAATATGATCTTCTTCATTGATCATAATACTAATTTCTTCATTCTCAGATAACAAGCATGCTCCAAAAGGAGAATCCTCAGCTAAATGCGGGCTAATCAAATGTTTCTCAACAAGCACTCTTTTTTCGACTGGCTGAAGCTCATTCATATCTAATAATTCTAACTCACCAATTCCAGGAAACTTTTTGTTGGAAAAGTTCGTTAAAAAAAGTTGAATGACCTCCTTTGATTCTTCGTTGGATGCTAAAGCAGGAAAAAGGCTATTTTCCATATTTCTAGCTAAGCGGATTCTTGAACTTAGCACAATATCCATTTCGGGGCCTTCTTGATTCATCCAAGAACTTATTGCTTTATCGATGAAACGTTCGAGTGACATTTTTTATTGTCCCCCCTCTCTATTTTCGTCCAGTAAGCGTTCCAATTCCCTTACCTGATCTCGTACCTCAGCAGCCTTTTCAAATTCCTCTAGACTAATAAACTCCTGCAAAGATCCCTTCAGCTCAGATATTTGTTTTCTAAGGTGAATACTCCCCCCGATTCTCTTAGGAATCTTACCATTATGAGTGGTATTTCCACTATGAACTCTCTTTAATATTGGATTTAATTGATTGCCAAACGTCTTATAACAATTCGAACAGCCAAATCTTCCAACCTTAGCAAATTGAGAAAAAGTCATTTTGCATTTCTCGCACTGAATGACTTCACTTTTTTGAAAAGCAGTATCTTTACTTGGTTCTGCCATTGCTGGCTCAATATTTAATAGCCCAGCTAATAGATTATGAATTGAAAATCCATTATTTCCTGAAAACATAAACATTTCACTTTTTTCATGGGCACAATGCTCACAAATATGAACCTCTGTTTTATCACCATTTACTATTTTCGTGAAATGAAGGGTTGCTGGCCTCTTATTACATTCTTGACATATCACTTGTTTCACCTCTTTATTAATCAACTTAATTTAACAAAGGCTAATTTTTGACTTGCTCTTCATCATAAGAAATAAAGCTAAAGGCATTTTACTTTCCAGGCAAATTCATGAGAAACTATTTTATTTATACATCAATGATGTCAACATGGCTTTTAACATTCTTGCACGTAACTCATCACGGTATGGGAGTTCAAGAAATAACACTGAACGATCTATCACACTCAGCATAATCTTGGCTTCTCTGTTAGAGATAATATCTTCCTCTACTAAGCGAAAGATAACATCTTCAGCACTTGCCTGACTAACTCGGTGCTCAATTAGGTGAATCAATTGCTCAATTAGATGGGCATCATCATTTGTTTTCACCTTCATGATCCGAATATAGCCTCCGCCACCACGTTTACTTTCTACGATATACCCTCGTTCAAGGGTAAATCTTGTATTAATTACATAATTAATTTGAGATGGGACACATTCAAACTGCTCTGCAACTTCACTTCGTTTAATTTCTACAATATCACGATCACTCAATTCGAGGACCTGCTTAAAATATTGTTCAATGATATCAGAAATATTTCGCACTTCGGCTCCACACCCCACCTTGACTTTGACTATATTTGACTTTAACTATACTATAATGAGAATTAAAAAAATTTTCAACTATTGTGTTTGTTACCTTTATTATCCTTGCCAAAATAACCAATTTGCAAAACTATTTTTGAATTTTATGTGTACAATTTTAATTGCAAATGTAAACTAAAGAAGGATATTCTTCTATTACCTGTCTTGCTAATAAGTAAACCTCTAAACAAATTCATTTAAATGAGTGTATATTTCTAACTTTTATTCATATTTATTTCAATAATAGGCTTCTTTATCGCAAAGTGGGTATAAGGCTATGAATACTTATCTTTAACAGGAGGGGGAAATGTGGATTACCTAATTACCGATCAAATGGTTACATCAACGATACGGTTATCTCTTATCGTATTATTAAGTGGTCTAATTGGCATTGAACGAGAAATGAAAAATCACCCTGCTGGATTAAGAACACACATGCTAGTAGGGGTTGGCTCATGCTTATTAATGCTTGTTTCAATTTTTGGCTTTGAAAATTATCTAAATGAACATCCTAATCTTGTCGGGTATGACCCAAGTAGGATTCCATCGTATGTGATCTCAGGTATCGGATTCTTAGGGGCAGGTACTATTCTAGTTCATCGAGGGATCACAGTAAAAGGTCTTACAACAGCAGCAAGTATATGGGTAGTTGCGGGATTGGGATTGGTTGTTGGAATCGGTATGTTCTTTGAAGCAATCCTAACAACCATGATTATTATCACTACACTTTTCTTCTTAAATAAATTAGAAGCTCTTTACAAGAATAAAGTGAAAGGGGAAAAATTTGCCCACCTATCACTTGTAGTTAAACAACAAGCAGGCAACCTCTCCGTCTTAAGTGAAATAATTTCTAGAGAAAAAATAGAAATTGTCGAAATTGATTCAGAAGAGTATGATACCGATCATTTTGGATTGGTTAAATACACTCTTCTTGTCAAAATACCTAAATCCACTAATCGACAGTCATTAGTTGAAAAGCTACAAAAATTGACAATTGTTCATAAAGTGAAAGTTAGAAATGGGAAGGATTAAATGTTTATGCGGCTAACTAGTATCTCGAACTAGTTAGCTTTGGGTACATTTCTCCACCACACTTCTTACATGAAAACAAGGTGGATTGGTAGGATCTACAAACCCAAGGTATGTAGATCAGCTATTACTCTAAGAGGTATTTTTGCTTTTTTTACAAATGGATGTGTCATATCCTGTTAATATCACTGTAGTTGAATTTAAACGGAAAAATTCCACTTAAATTAGGAAATATCAACATTTCCCTAAAAATAACCGGAGTTTTTCCGCTTATATGAACCTTATCTTTAGATTTATTCATATATTAGAGAAGTTAACCGGAATTTCTCCGCCTATATCTGCATCATAAGCCTCTACTAGATACATTAGCCGGAATTTTTACCCCTATTAGACACGAAAAATCAACTAAGTTAATAACAAAAAAGTTCATTATGATCCGTGCTGCCTCATCCATAAATTTCTTTAGAAGATATCGATGTTGGAAAAGACTTCACATCATTCCAAGAATTACATTTCTATGATTAACTTGGAAAACATCTTCATAGAGTAGCCTAACCTACTCCACTCCTCACTTTCTCTAACAGAACAGGTGGTACATTTATCTACCTATATGACGATATGGTATTTTCTAATATCATGGAACCCTCTAGACACAAAGAGTTTAAATCATTTTTCTAATATCCAATGTCCCTGAATTTTACAACTTCTTAATGACAATAGGATGAATCTTTGAACCAAACTTTTTCTTTGGATGCTTCCCAATGTTGATTTTTATCAAAAAATATTTGTTTTATATATTAGTCTCCATACACGAAAAAGTACCACAGTATCAACGCCTGTGGTAGTCTAAAATTTTATACTTAGCCTGAACAAGATGTCCTCTCTTTATAAGTTAGTGCCCAGCTTCCGATGATATTCGAATCTTTTCATCTGAGTGCTCTTGTTCAACTGCCAGCTATACATTATTATTTATTTTACATTGTATCCTTCCGTCCATATATTTTAATTAATAGAACCTTACGGTTAGTAAAAAATAAAAAGACCCATTCAATGAATGGGTCTTTCTTAAGTGCCTAGCGACGTCCTACTCTCACAGGGGGAGTCCCCCAACTACCATCGGCGCTGAAGAGCTTAACTTCCGTGTTCGGTATGGGAACGGGTGTGACCTCTTCGCCATCATCACTAGACTTATGAAGGTTCGCACCTTCAAAACTAGATAACGTTCAGACATTCATTAATTATTTGGTTAAGTCCTCGATCGATTAGTATCAGTCAGCTACACACGTCACCGCGCTTCCACCTCTGACCTATCAACCTCGTCATCTTCGAGGGATCTTACTAGCTTGCGCTATGGGAAATCTCATCTTGAGGGGGGCTTCATGCTTAGATGCTTTCAGCACTTATCCCGTCCACACATAGCTACCCAGCGATGCCCTTGGCAGAACAACTGGTACACCAGCGGTGTGTCCATCCCGGTCCTCTCGTACTAAGGACAGCTCCTCTCAAATTTCCTACGCCCACGACGGATAGGGACCGAACTGTCTCACGACGTTCTGAACCCAGCTCGCGTACCGCTTTAATGGGCGAACAGCCCAACCCTTGGGACCGACTACAGCCCCAGGATGCGATGAGCCGACATCGAGGTGCCAAACCTCCCCGTCGATGTGGACTCTTGGGGGAGATAAGCCTGTTATCCCCGGGGTAGCTTTTATCCGTTGAGCGATGGCCCTTCCATGCGGAACCACCGGATCACTAAGCCCGACTTTCGTCCCTGCTCGACTTGTAGGTCTCGCAGTCAAGCTCCCTTGTGCCTTTACACTCTACGAATGATTTCCAACCATTCTGAGGGAACCTTTGGGCGCCTCCGTTACATTTTAGGAGGCGACCGCCCCAGTCAAACTGCCCACCTGACACTGTCTCCCATGCCGATTTAGGCATGTGGGTTAGAATTTCAATACAGCCAGGGTAGTATCCCACCGACGCCTCCACCGAAGCTGGCGCTCCGGCTTCTAAGGCTCCTACCTATCCTGTACAAGCTGTACCAAAATTCAATATCAGGCTACAGTAAAGCTCCACGGGGTCTTTCCGTCCTGTCGCGGGTAACCTGCATCTTCACAGGTACTATAATTTCACCGAGTCTCTCGTTGAGACAGTGCCCAGATCGTTACACCTTTCGTGCGGGTCGGAACTTACCCGACAAGGAATTTCGCTACCTTAGGACCGTTATAGTTACGGCCGCCGTTTACTGGGGCTTCGATTCAAAGCTTCTCTTGCGATAACCTCTCCTCTTAACCTTCCAGCACCGGGCAGGTGTCAGCCCCTATACTTCGCCTTGCGGCTTCGCAGAGACCTGTGTTTTTGCTAAACAGTCGCCTGGGCCTATTCACTGCGGCTTATCAGGGCTATTCACCCTAATAAGCACCCCTTCTCCCGAAGTTACGGGGTCATTTTGCCGAGTTCCTTAACGAGAGTTCTCTCGAACACCTTAGGATTCTCTCCTCGCCTACCTGTGTCGGTTTGCGGTACGGGCACCTCTCACCTCGCTAGAGGCTTTTCTTGGCAGTGTGAAATCAGGAACTTCGGTACTTTATTTCCCTCGCCATCACAGCTCAGCCTTAACGATTCGCGGATTTGCCTACGAATCAGCCTTACTGCTTGGACGCGCATATCCAACAGCGCGCTTACCCTATCCTTCTGCGTCCCCCCATTGCTCAAACGGTGAGGAGGTGGTACAGGAATTTCAACCTGTTGTCCATCGCCTACGCCTTTCGGCCTCGGCTTAGGTCCCGACTTACCCTGAGCGGACGAGCCTTCCTCAGGAAACCTTAGGCATACGGTGGAGGGGATTCTCACCCCTCTTTCGCTACTCATACCGGCATTCTCACTTCTAAGCGCTCCACCAGTCCTTCCGGTCTGACTTCACTGCACTTAGAACGCTCTCCTACCATTGTTCTAAAAGAACAATCCACAGCTTCGGTGATACGTTTAGCCCCGGTACATTTTCGGCGCAGAGTCACTCGACCAGTGAGCTATTACGCACTCTTTAAATGGTGGCTGCTTCTAAGCCAACATCCTGGTTGTCTGGGCAACTCCACATCCTTTTCCACTTAACGTATACTTTGGGACCTTAGCTGGTGGTCTGGGCTGTTTCCCTCTTGACTACGGATCTTATCACTCGCAGTCTGACTCCTGAATATAAGTCTTTGGCATTCGGAGTTTGACTGAATTCGGTAACCCGTTGGGGGCCCCTAGTCCAATCAGTGCTCTACCTCCAAGACTCTAAATTCAAGGCTAGCCCTAAAGCTATTTCGGAGAGAACCAGCTATCTCCAAGTTCGATTGGAATTTCTCCGCTACCCACACCTCATCCCCGCACTTTTCAACGTGCGTGGGTTCGGGCCTCCATTCAGTGTTACCTGAACTTCACCCTGGACATGGGTAGATCACCTGGTTTCGGGTCTACAACCACGTACTCATGCGCCCTACTTAAGACTCGCTTTCGCTGCGGCTCCGTCTTATCAACTTAACCTTGCACGTGATCGTAACTCGCCGGTTCATTCTACAAAAGGCACGCCATCACCCTGATATTTTCCGAAGGAAAAATCATAGGGCTCTGACTACTTGTAGGCACACGGTTTCAGGATCTCTTTCACTCCCCTTCCGGGGTGCTTTTCACCTTTCCCTCACGGTACTGGTTCACTATCGGTCACTAGGGAGTATTTAGCCTTGGGAGATGGTCCTCCCTGCTTCCGACGGGATTTCTCGTGTCCCGCCGTACTCAGGATCCACTCTAGAGAGAACGAAGTTTCGACTACAGGGCTGTTACCTTCTGTGGCTGATCTTTCCAGATCACTTCATCTACCTCGTTCTTTTGTAACTCCGTACAGAGTGTCCTACAACCCCAAGAGGCAAGCCTCTTGGTTTGGGCTATTTTCCGTTTCGCTCGCCGCTACTCAGGAAATCGCGTTTGCTTTCTCTTCCTCCGGGTACTTAGATGTTTCAGTTCCCCGGGTTTACCTTCAACTACCCTATGAATTCAGGTAGAGATACTACTCCATTACGAGCAGTGGGTTTCCCCATTCGGAAATCTTCGGATCAAAGCTTACTTACAGCTCCCCGAAGCATATCGGTGTTAGTCCCGTCCTTCATCGGCTCCTAGTGCCAAGGCATCCACCGTGCGCCCTTACTAACTTAACCTAAGTTAAAGTCGTAAAAACTTTACAGTTTATTACTTTGGTTTTAATTCTTAATGAATGTCTTGTTACGTTATCTAGTTTTCAAGGTACGAATTCTAATAGAAGGAAAGTTCCTTCAAAACTGACCACAATAAATCAAGCGTCTTTTTATGAATCTCATAAGAGATTCAGTTTCCTTAGAAAGGAGGTGATCCAGCCGCACCTTCCGATACGGCTACCTTGTTACGACTTCACCCCAATCATCTGTCCCACCTTAGGCGGCTGGCTCCTAGATGAAACAAGTTTCATCTTAGGTTACCCCACCGACTTCGGGTGTTACAAACTCTCGTGGTGTGACGGGCGGTGTGTACAAGGCCCGGGAACGTATTCACCGCGGCATGCTGATCCGCGATTACTAGCGATTCCAGCTTCATGCAGGCGAGTTGCAGCCTGCAATCCGAACTGAGAATGGTTTTATGGGATTCGCTTAACCTCGCGGTTTTGCTGCCCTTTGTACCATCCATTGTAGCACGTGTGTAGCCCAGGTCATAAGGGGCATGATGATTTGACGTCATCCCCACCTTCCTCCGGTTTGTCACCGGCAGTCACCTTAGAGTGCCCAACTGAATGCTGGCAACTAAGATCAAGGGTTGCGCTCGTTGCGGGACTTAACCCAACATCTCACGACACGAGCTGACGACAACCATGCACCACCTGTCACCTTTGTCCCCGAAGGGAAAACTCTATCTCTAGAGCGGTCATAGGGATGTCAAGACCTGGTAAGGTTCTTCGCGTTGCTTCGAATTAAACCACATGCTCCACCGCTTGTGCGGGCCCCCGTCAATTCCTTTGAGTTTCAGTCTTGCGACCGTACTCCCCAGGCGGAGTGCTTAATGCGTTTGCTGCAGCACTAAAGGGCGGAAACCCTCTAACACTTAGCACTCATCGTTTACGGCGTGGACTACCAGGGTATCTAATCCTGTTCGCTCCCCACGCTTTCGCTCCTCAGCGTCAGTTACAGACCAGAGAGTCGCCTTCGCCACTGGTGTTCCTCCACATCTCTACGCATTTCACCGCTACACGTGGAATTCCACTCTCCTCTTCTGCACTCAAGTCTCCCAGTTTCCAATGACCCTCCCCGGTTGAGCCGGGGGCTTTCACATCAGACTTAAAAGACCGCCTGCGAGCGCTTTACGCCCAATAATTCCGGATAACGCTTGCCACCTACGTATTACCGCGGCTGCTGGCACGTAGTTAGCCGTGGCTTTCTGGTTAAGTACCGTCAAGGTACGAGCAGTTACTCTCGTACTTGTTCTTCCTTAACAACAGAACTTTACGACCCGAAGGCCTTCATCGTTCACGCGGCGTTGCTCCGTCAGACTTTCGTCCATTGCGGAAGATTCCCTACTGCTGCCTCCCGTAGGAGTCTGGGCCGTGTCTCAGTCCCAGTGTGGCCGATCACCCTCTCAGGTCGGCTACGCATCGTTGCCTTGGTGAGCCGTTACCTCACCAACTAGCTAATGCGCCGCGGGCCCATCTGTAAGTGATAGCCGAAACCATCTTTTAATAGAGAACCATGAGGTTCTTTATATTATCCGGTATTAGCTCCGGTTTCCCGAAGTTATCCCAGTCTTACAGGCAGGTTGCCCACGTGTTACTCACCCGTCCGCCGCTAATTAAAGGAAGCAAGCTTCCTTTAATCCGCTCGACTTGCATGTATTAGGCACGCCGCCAGCGTTCATCCTGAGCCAGGATCAAACTCTCCAATAAGAGATATTTGATTGCTCAAATAAAAATTTAAAGCTAGATTAAACGTTGACGCTTGTTTATTGTGTTCAGTTTTCAAAGAACTTTGGTGGAGCCTAGCGGGATCGAACCGCTGACCTCCTGCGTGCAAGGCAGGCGCTCTCCCAGCTGAGCTAAGGCCCCAAAATGAAATAGTGGTCGGGAAGACAGGATTCGAACCTGCGACCCCTTGGTCCCAAACCAAGTGCTCTACCAAGCTGAGCTACTTCCCGTAAAAATATGGCGCGCCCGACAGGAGTCGAACCCATAACCTTCTGATCCGTAGTCAGACGCTCTATCCAATTGAGCTACGGGCGCATCATATCAGCTAAATTATAAATTAATTAGCCATAGAAAGATATTTTGCTAAAGCAAAAATCTTTGGTGCCGAGGACCGGAATCGAACCGGTACGGTAGTCACCTACCGCAGGATTTTAAGTCCTGTGCGTCTGCCAGTTCCGCCACCCCGGCAAAATGTAGCTTGGAGCGGAAGACGGGATTCGAACCCGCGACCCCCACCTTGGCAAGGTGGTGTTCTACCACTGAACTACTTCCGCATAATGCGGGTGAAGGGACTCGAACCCCCACGTCAAAGACACTAGATCCTAAGTCTAGCGCGTCTGCCAATTCCGCCACACCCGCATATTATGAGTTTTTTTGCTATTTTGCAAAAAAATGGTGAGCCATGAAGGACTCGAACCTTCGACCCTCTGATTAAAAGTCAGATGCTCTACCGACTGAGCTAATGGCTCAAAATGAAAATATACTTTGAGTTTATTCTCGGTTATTCACGATTTCTTAAAAAGAGCATCTAGTTGACGTCCTACTCTCAGGAAGTCATTCATGAAGCAGCTCGAGTAGTACGCTGTAGTATCTCAAGGAAGCTTATTCAAACGTGCTCTACCGACTGAGCTAATGGCTCAAAATAGTTAATTTTGAAAAGATAATCGGTTTTAAAAATGGTGCCGGCGATAGGAGTCGAACCCACGACCTACTGATTACAAGTCAGTTGCTCTACCAACTGAGCTACACCGGCAATTCATAGTTTTATATGGTGGAGGATGACGGGATCGAACCGCCGACCCCCTGCTTGTAAGGCAGGTGCTCTCCCAGCTGAGCTAATCCTCCATTTAAAAACTGCCTAGCGACGTCCTACTCTCACAGGGGGAATCCCCCAACTACCATCGGCGCTGAAGAGCTTAACTTCCGTGTTCGGTATGGGAACGGGTGTGACCTCTTCGCCATCATCACTAGACAATAAAGCAACAAATTCTATTATAATGTATTTCATACATTTTGCAATAGGAAATTCATTCCTTCAAAACTAGATAACGTTCAGACATTCATTAATTATTTGGTTAAGTCCTCGATCGATTAGTATCAGTCAGCTACACACGTCACCGCGCTTCCACCTCTGACCTATCAACCTCGTCATCTTCGAGGGATCTTACTAGCTTGCGCTATGGGAAATCTCATCTTGAGGGGGGCTTCATGCTTAGATGCTTTCAGCACTTATCCCTTCCACACATAGCTACCCAGCGATGCCCTTGGCAGAACAACTGGTACACCAGCGGTGTGTCCATCCCGGTCCTCTCGTACTAAGGACAGCTCCTCTCAAATTTCCTACGCCCACGACGGATAGGGACCGAACTGTCTCACGACGTTCTGAACCCAGCTCGCGTACCGCTTTAATGGGCGAACAGCCCAACCCTTGGGACCGACTACAGCCCCAGGATGCGATGAGCCGACATCGAGGTGCCAAACCTCCCCGTCGATGTGGACTCTTGGGGGAGATAAGCCTGTTATCCCCGGGGTAGCTTTTATCCGTTGAGCGATGGCCCTTCCATGCGGAACCACCGGATCACTAAGCCCGACTTTCGTCCCTGCTCGACTTGTAGGTCTCGCAGTCAAGCTCCCTTGTGCCTTTACACTCTACGAATGATTTCCAACCATTCTGAGGGAACCTTTGGGCGCCTCCGTTACATTTTAGGAGGCGACCGCCCCAGTCAAACTGCCCACCTGACACTGTCTCCCATGCCGATTTAGGCATGTGGGTTAGAATTTCAATACAGCCAGGGTAGTATCCCACCGACGCCTCCACCGAAGCTGGCGCTCCGGCTTCTAAGGCTCCTACCTATCCTGTACAAGCTGTACCAAAATTCAATATCAGGCTACAGTAAAGCTCCACGGGGTCTTTCCGTCCTGTCGCGGGTAACCTGCATCTTCACAGGTACTATAATTTCACCGAGTCTCTCGTTGAGACAGTGCCCAGATCGTTACACCTTTCGTGCGGGTCGGAACTTACCCGACAAGGAATTTCGCTACCTTAGGACCGTTATAGTTACGGCCGCCGTTTACTGGGGCTTCGATTCAAAGCTTCTCTTGCGATAACCTCTCCTCTTAACCTTCCAGCACCGGGCAGGTGTCAGCCCCTATACTTCGCCTTGCGGCTTCGCAGAGACCTGTGTTTTTGCTAAACAGTCGCCTGGGCCTATTCACTGCGGCTTATCAGGGCTATTCACCCTAATAAGCACCCCTTCTCCCGAAGTTACGGGGTCATTTTGCCGAGTTCCTTAACGAGAGTTCTCTCGAACACCTTAGGATTCTCTCCTCGCCTACCTGTGTCGGTTTGCGGTACGGGCACCTCTCACCTCGCTAGAGGCTTTTCTTGGCAGTGTGAAATCAGGAACTTCGGTACTTTATTTCCCTCGCCATCACAGCTCAGCCTTAACGATTCGCGGATTTGCCTACGAATCAGCCTTACTGCTTGGACGCGCATATCCAACAGCGCGCTTACCCTATCCTTCTGCGTCCCCCCATTGCTCAAACGGTGAGGAGGTGGTACAGGAATTTCAACCTGTTGTCCATCGCCTACGCCTTTCGGCCTCGGCTTAGGTCCCGACTTACCCTGAGCGGACGAGCCTTCCTCAGGAAACCTTAGGCATACGGTGGAGGGGATTCTCACCCCTCTTTCGCTACTCATACCGGCATTCTCACTTCTAAGCGCTCCACCAGTCCTTCCGGTCTGACTTCACTGCACTTAGAACGCTCTCCTACCATTGTTCTAAAAGAACAATCCACAGCTTCGGTGATACGTTTAGCCCCGGTACATTTTCGGCGCAGAGTCACTCGACCAGTGAGCTATTACGCACTCTTTAAATGGTGGCTGCTTCTAAGCCAACATCCTGGTTGTCTGGGCAACTCCACATCCTTTTCCACTTAACGTATACTTTGGGACCTTAGCTGGTGGTCTGGGCTGTTTCCCTCTTGACTACGGATCTTATCACTCGCAGTCTGACTCCTGAATATAAGTCTTTGGCATTCGGAGTTTGACTGAATTCGGTAACCCGTTGGGGGCCCCTAGTCCAATCAGTGCTCTACCTCCAAGACTCTAAATTCAAGGCTAGCCCTAAAGCTATTTCGGAGAGAACCAGCTATCTCCAAGTTCGATTGGAATTTCTCCGCTACCCACACCTCATCCCCGCACTTTTCAACGTGCGTGGGTTCGGGCCTCCATTCAGTGTTACCTGAACTTCACCCTGGACATGGGTAGATCACCTGGTTTCGGGTCTACAACCACGTACTCATGCGCCCTACTTAAGACTCGCTTTCGCTGCGGCTCCGTCTTATCAACTTAACCTTGCACGTGATCGTAACTCGCCGGTTCATTCTACAAAAGGCACGCCATCACCCTGATATTTTCCGAAGGAAAAATCATAGGGCTCTGACTACTTGTAGGCACACGGTTTCAGGATCTCTTTCACTCCCCTTCCGGGGTGCTTTTCACCTTTCCCTCACGGTACTGGTTCACTATCGGTCACTAGGGAGTATTTAGCCTTGGGAGATGGTCCTCCCTGCTTCCGACGGGATTTCTCGTGTCCCGCCGTACTCAGGATCCACTCTAGAGAGAACGAAGTTTCGACTACAGGGCTGTTACCTTCTGTGGCTGATCTTTCCAGATCACTTCATCTACCTCGTTCTTTTGTAACTCCGTACAGAGTGTCCTACAACCCCAAGAGGCAAGCCTCTTGGTTTGGGCTATTTTCCGTTTCGCTCGCCGCTACTCAGGAAATCGCGTTTGCTTTCTCTTCCTCCGGGTACTTAGATGTTTCAGTTCCCCGGGTTTACCTTCAACTACCCTATGAATTCAGGTAGAGATACTACTCCATTACGAGCAGTGGGTTTCCCCATTCGGAAATCTTCGGATCAAAGCTTACTTACAGCTCCCCGAAGCATATCGGTGTTAGTCCCGTCCTTCATCGGCTCCTAGTGCCAAGGCATCCACCGTGCGCCCTTACTAACTTAACCTAAGTTAAAGTCGTAAAAACTTTACAGTTTATTACTTTGGTTTTAATTCTTAATGAATGTCTTGTTACGTTATCTAGTTTTCAAGGTACGAATTCTAATAGAAGGAAAGTTCCTTCAAAACTGACCACAATAAATCAAGCGTCTTTTTATGAATCTCATAAGAGATTCAGTTTCCTTAGAAAGGAGGTGATCCAGCCGCACCTTCCGATACGGCTACCTTGTTACGACTTCACCCCAATCATCTGTCCCACCTTAGGCGGCTGGCTCCTAGATGAAACAAGTTTCATCTTAGGTTACCCCACCGACTTCGGGTGTTACAAACTCTCGTGGTGTGACGGGCGGTGTGTACAAGGCCCGGGAACGTATTCACCGCGGCATGCTGATCCGCGATTACTAGCGATTCCAGCTTCATGCAGGCGAGTTGCAGCCTGCAATCCGAACTGAGAATGGTTTTATGGGATTCGCTTAACCTCGCGGTTTTGCTGCCCTTTGTACCATCCATTGTAGCACGTGTGTAGCCCAGGTCATAAGGGGCATGATGATTTGACGTCATCCCCACCTTCCTCCGGTTTGTCACCGGCAGTCACCTTAGAGTGCCCAACTGAATGCTGGCAACTAAGATCAAGGGTTGCGCTCGTTGCGGGACTTAACCCAACATCTCACGACACGAGCTGACGACAACCATGCACCACCTGTCACCTTTGTCCCCGAAGGGAAAACTCTATCTCTAGAGCGGTCATAGGGATGTCAAGACCTGGTAAGGTTCTTCGCGTTGCTTCGAATTAAACCACATGCTCCACCGCTTGTGCGGGCCCCCGTCAATTCCTTTGAGTTTCAGTCTTGCGACCGTACTCCCCAGGCGGAGTGCTTAATGCGTTTGCTGCAGCACTAAGGGGCGGAAACCCCCTAACACTTAGCACTCATCGTTTACGGCGTGGACTACCAGGGTATCTAATCCTGTTCGCTCCCCACGCTTTCGCTCCTCAGCGTCAGTTACAGACCAGAGAGTCGCCTTCGCCACTGGTGTTCCTCCACATCTCTACGCATTTCACCGCTACACGTGGAATTCCACTCTCCTCTTCTGCACTCAAGTCTCCCAGTTTCCAATGACCCTCCCCGGTTGAGCCGGGGGCTTTCACATCAGACTTAAAAGACCGCCTGCGAGCGCTTTACGCCCAATAATTCCGGATAACGCTTGCCACCTACGTATTACCGCGGCTGCTGGCACGTAGTTAGCCGTGGCTTTCTGGTTAAGTACCGTCAAGGTACGAGCAGTTACTCTCGTACTTGTTCTTCCTTAACAACAGAACTTTACGACCCGAAGGCCTTCATCGTTCACGCGGCGTTGCTCCGTCAGACTTTCGTCCATTGCGGAAGATTCCCTACTGCTGCCTCCCGTAGGAGTCTGGGCCGTGTCTCAGTCCCAGTGTGGCCGATCACCCTCTCAGGTCGGCTACGCATCGTTGCCTTGGTGAGCCGTTACCTCACCAACTAGCTAATGCGCCGCGGGCCCATCTGTAAGTGATAGCCGAAACCATCTTTTAATAGAGAACCATGAGGTTCTTTATATTATCCGGTATTAGCTCCGGTTTCCCGAAGTTATCCCAGTCTTACAGGCAGGTTGCCCACGTGTTACTCACCCGTCCGCCGCTAATTAAAGGAAGCAAGCTTCCTTTAATCCGCTCGACTTGCATGTATTAGGCACGCCGCCAGCGTTCATCCTGAGCCAGGATCAAACTCTCCAATAAGAGATATTTGATTGCTCAAATAAAAATTTTAAAACTAGATTAAACGTTGACGCTTGTTTATTGTGTTCAGTTTTCAAAGAACTTGTCCTGCTTACCTAAGCAGCTTTATTATAATATCATTTACCGTTTTTGAAGTCAACATATTTTTTGAAGAACTTTTCTCGAAAAATGTTTTCTTCAGAAGCGACGTTTATTAATATATCACTATAGTAATATCATTGCAATAGTTTTTTAAGAAAACTTTCACATCGACGATTAGAACATCCTCTCTTAAGCCTAATCTTAATTTCTAATACTAGGCATTCTGTTATTTAAATTCTGGTTAGGCTACCATGTGAATAAGTATTGCACCACGGAGTATGAAAATAGTGCATTCACCTAGTGTGGAATGAGCGGAGAACCACTTGACTCCTGCGGGATCTAGTGGTCTCGTGAGACCCCGGGAGCCCGCCCCTGGCAACGAGGAGGCTCACGGACCACCCCGCGGAAAGCAAGTGAATCGCAGCGAATGGAACTCCACAACCTAAGTTATTTTGAGTGTAGCCATCATAGTGCTCGAAAACTCGTCCATTCAGCAATGGACATAGTTCCTCATTACCATTACCTTAGCCTAAACAAATAAAAAGGACGCCAATTTGACGTCCTCATTAACAGTATTATCTATTACGCATTTGTGGAAATAACAATACATCCCTAATAGATGGAGAATTAGTAAGCAACATCACTAAACGATCAATACCAATTCCAAGTCCACCAGTAGGAGGCATCCCATATTCTAATGCTTCAATGAAATCTTCGTCCATCATATGTGCTTCATCATTTCCTTGTTCTCTTTCTTGCAATTGAGCTTCAAATCTCTGACGCTGATCAATAGGATCATTCAATTCAGTAAATGCGTTTGCATGCTCTCTCGCAACAATGAACAATTCAAAGCGATCTGTAAAGCGCTCATCTTCTGGATTTTTCTTAGCTAGCGGTGAAATCTCTACAGGATGTCCAAAAATAAAGGTTGGCTGAATTAGTTTTTCCTCAACCTTTTGTTCAAAGAATTCATTTACAATATGTCCATATTGCATATTATTATTAATTTCTACGCCATTTTCTTTAGCAAGCTCTCTTGCTTCTTCGATACTCATTCGCTTCCAAAAATCTACCCCTGTATATTCTTTGATTGCATCAACCATATGCAGTCTTGTCCATTCTGGCTTTAGATCGACTTCATATTCACCGTATTGAACAGTTGTCGTACCAAGAACTTCTTCAGCAATATGTGCAATGAGGTTCTCAGTTAAGCTCATGATATCCTTATAATCTGCATAAGCTTCATAAAGCTCAATCATTGTAAATTCAGGGTTATGTCTTGTTGAAACACCCTCATTTCGGAACACTCGTCCAATTTCATAAACTTTTTCTAGCCCCCCTACAATTAGGCGCTTTAAATGTAGCTCAATTGCAATTCTCATAAATAGAGGTATGTCTAAAGCATTATGATGTGTGATGAATGG
This sequence comes from Litchfieldia alkalitelluris, assembly GCF_002019645.1. GTDB lineage: Bacteria > Bacillota > Bacilli > Bacillales > Bacillaceae_L > Litchfieldia > Litchfieldia alkalitelluris. The sequence goes on from NZ_KV917374.1 coordinate 258,857, forward strand.
ACGAGCGGAAGCTCCCCCAGGAATAGAATGCATCATCGGTGTTTCAACTTCTAAATATCCATGATCATCTAAGTATCTGCGCATTGAACGAATGATTCTACTTCGCATGATAAAAGTATCTTTGCTTTCCGGATTCATAATTAAATCAAGATAACGTTGACGATAACGTTGCTCCACATCTTTTAGTCCATGGAACTTCTCTGGAAGAGGGCGTAATGATTTTGATAGTAACTCAAATGACTCTACTTTAATAGATAGTTCTCCAACTTTTGTTTTAAAGACATTTCCAGTTACACCGACAATGTCACCTAAATCTGCAGTATTAAATACATCATACTGCTCTTCACCTACTGCATCTTGGCGAATATACAATTGAATTTGCCCAGTCAGGTCTTGGATATGAGTGAAACCAGCTTTCCCTTTTCCTCGCTTTGTTTTAATACGACCAGCGATCGTTACAGTAATTGTTTTTTCGTCTAACTCTTCCTTTGAAAGTTCGTCATATAGATTGACTAACTCCTGAGAAGTATGAGTACGATCAAAACGTTTTCCGAACGGATCTAACCCTTTTTCACGATATGCGTTTAACTTTTCCCGTCTAACTAAAAACTGGTCATTTAATTCTTCATGACTCATAAGATCACTCCACTTTATTATTATTATTATTAAGTATGTAATATCTTGTGTTTACATAATAGTTGTCTTTTAATCAAGATTTATAGTCTTCCCTTAACTATATAAACAGAAAAACTGCCAGTAATCAACCGGCAGCAATCAGTAGGCTGTTAAAAAACACTCGGATTTTTTCGTTAGGTATCATTGTTTCATGATCATTACCAACAAGGTAAACCCAAACCTCACAACGACTAGCGCCTTGACTGCCAAGCATTTCGCATTAGCCTGAACTATTTTAATAGAATTATACTACCTGACTATTACTTTGTTGCTTTTGTTCAATTTCTTCTACAAAGTCCGTTAATAATGTAACTAAATCTTGCCTTGTGTTACATTCATTTACTTTATTACGTACTATTGCATTACCTCTGATTCCTTTAAGGTACCAAGCAGCATGCTTTCTCATTTCTCTTACTGCGATATGCTCACTTTTCAAATCAATTAAACGATCTAAATGTAAGATACAAACATCGATTTTTTCTTTCACACCAGGTTCAGGCATTAATTCCCCAGTTTCAAGAAATTTTACTGTTTGATATATCATCCATGGGTTTCCTAAAGCTGCACGACCTATCATCACGCCATCTACACCTGTTTCATCAAGCATACGCTTTGCATCTTGTGGCGTTTGAACATCCCCGTTACCGATAACAGGAATTTTTACAGCTTGCTTTACTTCTTTAATGATATCCCAATTTGCATGTCCTTCATACATCTGAACACGCGTTCGACCATGAAGCGCAACAGCTTTTCCACCCGCTCGCTCTACTGCTTGTGCGTTTTGAATAGCAAAAATATGCTCCTCATCCCAGCCCATTCTCATTTTTACAGTTACTGGTTTATCTACTGCATCTACGACAGCAGAAACCATTTCATAAATTTTATTTGGATCAAGTAACCACTTCGCACCGGCATCACACTTTGTGATTTTCGGTACTGGGCAACCCATGTTAATATCGATGATATCAGCTGTTGTGTTTTTATCTACAAACTTTGCAGCTTCTACAAGCGTTTCTTTTTCGCCACCAAAAATCTGAAGGCTTAGTGGTTTTTCTTGTTCATCTATATAAAGCATTCCCATTGTTTTTGCGTTATTATAAAGAATCGCTTTGTCACTTACCATTTCAGCACACACTAGACCTGCACCGAATTCTTTTACTGTTAGGCGGAATGCTGAGTTACATACACCTGCCATTGGCGCTAATACAACTTGGTTCTTCATTTGAATATCGCCGATTTTTAACATAGTAACCCCCCTTAAAGTTTAATCATTATTTTTTGGTGTTAACTCAGTTATTGGGATATTTAAAATGTCCGAAACCTCTTTGATAAAACTTTCACTTGGGACACGGTTGCCTCGCTCAACTTCACCCAAAATAGACACGGAAACACCTAGGTCCTTCGCAAAGCCTTCTTGAGTATAACCTTTTAGCTTTCGAAACGCCCTAATCCGTCTTCCCCACTTTTCCGCTTCCATATACGTACTCCTTCTCTGTCCGGTAAACCTTCTAAAATTAAAGATATTAGCATCTTTGTAGTTGGTAATTTTATATGTTGGTCAATCTCCATTAACGGCACAAGAACAAAAGAACGCTCATGCATCCGTGGATGGGGAATAATTAATTTCTCTGTTTCAATATTTTCGTTATTAAATAACAAAATGTCAAGGTCTAATGTTCTAGGGCCCCATCTAATCCCCCTTTTTCTACCAAGATTATTCTCTATCTTTTGTGTCTCAAGTAGTAATTCATGTGGACTTAACGGGGTATTAACTTTTATTACCATGTTTAAAAATGGTTCTTGATCAGTAAACCCAATTGGATCAGTTTCATAAATTGATGAGGTTGCTGTCACTTCAATTTTTAAATGACAATCAAGCTGTTCAACCGCTTCCTTTATAAAGTTATAACGGTTACCCATGTTCGACCCTATAGATAGATATGCCGTATTCACCCTTTATCTTCCCCTCTTTATTTCCACCGCCACTGAATGATAGTGACCATGTATCGGAGGGTTTGGTTTTATGAGTTTTACATGACAAGTAACTACAGCCGGAAAAGAATCTAAAATCACTGCAGCGATTTTTTCAGCAACAGCTTCTATTAGTTTATAAGGCTCGCCTTCAACTATATCCTTACAGCGTTCATATAGTTCTGCATAATTAATTGTATATGTTAAATCATCCGTCTTACCGGCTGCCGATAGATCCGTTTCAACAATTAAATCAACAAAAAAACGTTGACCTAAGACCGTTTCTTCTGGCAACACGCCATGATATCCATAAAACTCCATTTGATTTACAATTATTTTATCAATCATTTTCTCCACCTTTACCTTCAAGCACATCCATCATTTGTGCAATCCGTTTATTTAATCTGACATTATGAACTCTTACAAATGAACACCCCTTTTGTATTCCAAGGGCAGTCGTTGCGCCAGTCCCCTCATCTCTTTGCGCTGGAGGCAAGTCAAGGACATGGCCAATAAAGGTTTTTCTTGAGGTACCTAATAGAACGGGGTATCCCAGATGGTTAAACTGCTCTAAATTTCTCAGAACCTCTAAGTTGTCCTGAAAATCTTTCGCAAAGCCAATACCAGGATCAAGAATGATCTTATCATCTTTCACCCCTGCACTTTTGACAATATTAATGCTTTCATTCAAGTCATCTATCATATCATTAATCAAATGCTTATAGTTTTTATTTGACCGGTTATGCATAAGGATAATTGGTACATTATAATCAGCTGCTACTTGAGCCATTTTAGGATCTGCTTTTGCTCCCCATACATCATTAATAATATGGGCACCAGCTTCGATTGCCTGTCTGGCTACTTCTGCTTTATATGTATCAATTGATATCGGGACGTTAATAGAAGAGGTAATCGTCTTAATGACAGGAACCACACGTTTAAGTTCATCTTCCTGGCTTACTTTTTCAGACCCTGGACGAGTTGATTCTCCTCCAATGTCTATCAAATCGGCACCCTCTGCAACCATCTCTCTTGCGTGCTCTAATGCTAGATCAAGATGATTGAATTTGCCACCATCAGAGAAGGAATCAGGCGTCATATTTAAGATTCCCATAATAAAGGTTTTCTCAGCATATGTAAGTTGAAACGGACCACATTCAAGTTGAGGATATTTAAGGTTGATCATACTCACTATTAAATCATTCCTTCTTTTAATTCTTTTCTGCTGAAGAGTTTATGACTATGACTTTTGTAGATGTTCATAAGCTTTGAAGTGAAAACACCTCTAGTTCCAGGAAATTCATGATCATTCAAACAAGAAATGGGAACGATTTCTTGAACTGAATTGGTGATAAAGATTTCATCACACCCCTGCAATTCATCTACTGTAAACTCCCCCTCATAAAGAGGATAACCTAAGAGTCTTATCACATCTATTAAGTATGCTCTTGTAATTCCACTTAATATTCCTGTGCTTAAAGCCGGAGTAAAAAAACACTCATCTTTAAACCAAAAGAGATTTGAAGTGATACCTTCAGCAACTTTTCCATCTCTTGTTAAAAATATCCCTTCCTTGTTCGGGTCGTTACCAAGTTCTCTTTTAGCATAGATATTATTTAAGAAATGATGTGATTTCAACCGAAATGATCCCTCTGGAGTGTTACGGGTAGTATCGAGGATGATCGCCTGTTTTTGTGCTTGAAATGAAGGAAGTGGTTTAACAAAAACGATAATGGTCGGATTATGGTATTCCTCTGTTTGTAAACCAATTTCCCCATGTCCGGCAGAAACGTTAATTCGGACATAGGCATCTTGTAAACCATTAGAACTTAACGTTCTATGTAAAATATCAAGTATCGATTCTTTCGTTAGTTCAAAATGAATGTTTAATTCCTTCAAACCTGATGTTAATCGACTAAGGTGATCATCCAATAAAAAAGGATGATTACCGTATACTCTCAGCGTTTCAAAAACCCCTAGACCATAGATGTACCCATGGTCAAAGGGGGAAATTTTTGCATCTTCTTGTCTTACGATTTCGCCATTTATATAGATGAACATTAATTCTGCTCAATCCTTTTATATTTCGTAATAAAATTTTGAAGCATTTCCTTACCGAAGGAAGTCATAATGGATTCCGGATGGAACTGAACACCTTCAATTGGCAGTGTTTTATGTCTAAGAGCCATAATTTCCTGTTCATCCGTCCATGCTGTCACTTCTAAGCACTCCGGTAGAGTCTCTTTTTTAACAATTAATGAATGGTATCTAGTCGCAGTTAGCGGATTTTCTAATCCTTCAAAGATTGATTCATTATTATGATGGATTTGTGATGTTTTACCATGCATTAATCGATCTGCACGGACTACATCACCACCAAATACTTGCCCGATGGATTGATGGCCTAAACAAACACCAAAAATCGGAATTTTTCCAGCAAAGTATTCAATCGCCTCTAAACTTATACCCGCTTCATTTGGACTACAAGGACCAGGAGAAATCATCAAAAACTCTGGATTTAACTCTTCTATTTCTTTAACTGATATTTCATCATTTCTCTTAACTACCAATTCTTGTCCAAGCTCACCTAAATATTGTACTAAATTAAATGTAAAAGAATCATAGTTATCAATCATTAAAATCATCTAACTCACCTCATGCTCATTTTTTCTAACGCTCAGCTTCACTCAATTCCTTTGCCTTCCATAATGCCATGGCCTTTTTTAATGATTCCTTATATTCATGCTTCGGATTGGAATCTATGACAATTCCTGCGCCCGCTTGCACATGAGCCATACCATCCTTTGCCACCATTGTACGGATAGCGATATTAAATTCCATTTCGCCAGAAAAACTAATCCAGCCTATAGAACCAGTATAAACCCCTCTTCGCACAGTCTCAAGTTCTTCAATAATTTCCATCGTTCGAACCTTTGGTGCTCCAGTAATCGTACCGCCTGGAAATGTTGCTCGTAAGACGTCAAATTCATCTTTTCCGCTGGAAAGGATACCTCTAACATTTGAGACAATATGCATCACATGTGAATACCTTTCAATAACCATAAATTCATCGACTTCGACAGTACCATATTCACATACTCGTCCTAGGTCGTTCCGTTCTAAATCAACAAGCATCACATGTTCAGCTCGCTCTTTTTCATTTTCTATTAATTCATTCGCTAATGCAATATCTTCTTCTTCATTTCTTCCTCTAGACCTTGTCCCTGCAATAGGTCTTGTACTTACCTCTTGTCCCTTTTTCTTTACCAAAAGCTCAGGTGAGCCACTAACAAGTTGGAATTCAGGGAACTGAGCATAAGACATGTATGGAGAAGGATTAACACTTCTGAGCATTTCATAAATATAAAATGGATGCGAATGTAATGGCTGTGATTGCCTTACAGATAGATTAACCTGGAAAATGTCCCCAGCAGAGATATAATTTTGAATCTTTGTCACCGCATCCTTAAATTCACTTTCTGTTAAGGAAACCTGATATGATAATCCCTGTGATGGATTTTGGTATGAATATTGCCATTCCTGATCGTCCAGGGTCGTCCAGAGTTTCTCTAAGAAATCCAATTTATCTTCAGCCGATTTTAGCTCATCTTGCTTATAATGGGTAATTAACCATAATACCTCTTCATGATGATCAAAAACAAACACGTCATCAAAAACCATAAAATAAAGATCGGGTGTTTCTAAATCATCCTTGGCTTCTGTTGGTAGCTTCTCGATATACCTTGCATAGTCATAACTGACAAACCCTATCGCTCCACCTTGAAAATCTGGAAAATTCGGATTCTGAACAGTCTTGTATTGACTCATCCACTCTTTCATAAGCTCTAGCGGATCTCCATTTCTGAGCATTTGGTTACCAGTTTGAAAATCCGTAATTAAAAGTTCGTGATTTTTCCCTTTTAATAACGCAAAAGGTTTTAATCCAATAATGCTATACCTTCCACCACGTCCACTTTCTAAAAGTATGTGGTAAGGCTCTAGTTTAGATAAATTTTTATATTGTTTGAACCAATCGTTTTGCTTATATGGTAATTTTTTTGCTAAAGGAATCCTAAGATGTTGCACTACTTCACTCTCCTTGCACTCTCATAATGACATTGTACATGATTCTTTATTTATGTTCACCATTTTGAAAGAAAAGGAGTTATTAATCTTTAATAAAGGCTTTTTTTAAAATCATTGTTGCTTTTGAAAATGCTATAAAAATCACTATGAACTAGGTGGAGTGGCTTCTTTCTTCTGAAATTAGACCAATATACTGTAAATAACGGCTTCCGTTAACGGGGAGATGCAATACAATCTACAAATGGATTAGCAGAATCTTTTAGCGTAGCGATTTTGGCCTCTTTGTTTTCTTTTAATTATTGATTTATGGGATTAAACCTTAGAATTGGCATACTTTTAGCTTGCCAATTTATCCGATGCATAATAATTATAATTCAGCGCCCAATTTCTCTGCTAAATTGACTTTGGAAAAGAGGTAAATCGCCGGAATCATTAATCCAGTGACCAGAGATACTATAATAAGGGGATATTTTTCCTTTAAACTGCAGAGTATTGCTTGGTTAGGGGTAATTAAGGGGAAGTTTTCCCTTTAACCAAAACACAATCACCCCATTTTCATGTTTTTCAAGTAGATAACGGGAAATTTTACCTCTATCATAACTATTTTCAGTCATTTTTCCTAATTAAGGGAAGTTTCTCCCCTTAATTTATCAGCTCATGCTGCTAATTCACTAATCTAGGTACGAAGAGATTCCGCTTTTTTAAAGCCGGGTGGGACCATGAATTAAGAATCACTTATTGAACGAACGGTGCTATGTTATAAGTAAAAAACCTCGGTAATTTCAGGTGCTAATAGGGTTGGGTAAATATATCCCTGTTTTCCTTGTTAAATCCTATCTTCTCCCCCCACATAAGAACCCGTTATACTGTAAATGGTGTTTTTTTCAGTTTAAAACTATATTAAACGTTATTAATAGCCCCTTACTTAATAGTAAGGGGCTTTAAATAGGACGTTGATTATTTATTATTCTTGTTCAAATTGATAAAGCGGAGTACTTAAATAGCGCTCACCATTACTTGGAATGATTGCTAATACCTTCTTCCCTTTACCAAGTTCTTTTGCTACTTTTAACGCAGCGCAGATTGCTGCTCCTGAAGATATACCACCTAGAAGACCTTCTTCTCTAGCAGCACGACGAGCATATTCAAATGCTTCTTCATTTTTCACAGTAATAATTTCATCATATACTTTTGTATCAAGAATATCTGGTACAAAACCTGCACCAATCCCTTGAATTTTATGTGGACCTGGCTTACCACCAGATAAGACTGGAGAATCAGCTGGCTCAACTGCAACAATTTTCACGCCAGGGAAATTTTCTTTAATCACTTGCCCTGCACCTGTAATTGTTCCGCCCGTTCCGATCCCAGAAATAAATGCATCAAGACCATCGCTCATTTGCTCAACAATTTCTTTACCAGTTGTATTACGATGAATTTCAGGGTTCGCTTCGTTTTTGAACTGTTGTGGCATAAAATAGCCATGTTCCTTCGCAAGCTCTTCAGCCTTGCGAATTGCACCACCCATACCTTCTGGTCCAGGTGTTAATACTAGCTCAGCACCATAAGCACGTAACAGGTTGCGTCTTTCCATACTCATCGTTTCAGGCATAACTAAGATTGCCTTGATTCCTTTGGCTGCCGCAACCATCGCTAGACCAATACCAGTGTTTCCGCTAGTTGGCTCTACAAGAGTATCTCCCTCTTTTAGTTTACCTTCTTTTTCTGCAGCTTCAATCATTGCAAGCGCAATACGGTCTTTTACACTACTTCCAGGATTCATAAACTCTAATTTCAAATAAACATCTGCGCTATCAGCATCAACAAGTCTATTAAGCTTAACGATTGGTGTCTGTCCTACTAACTCATGAATTGAATTTGCTACACGTACCATTTCATCCACCTCTTAATCCCTAGTATTTTTATTGGTTTTGTATACAATTTACCAATTGATATCAAAATTGTCAATCATTTTAACTTAGTTTATTAATTTTTTCCGTAAAACCACGATACATCAGCTTCTTCCCAAAATGGCTGGATAGATAAGGAACCTTGGACTTGATCAATGGCAATTTGTCTCTTTATTTGATCCTTTACTTGTTCAAATGTATAAGATACTCCATTAATCGTTTCGTGAACCACAATTACAGCATATCCATCTGTCACTTTTAGTGGCTGACTCCATTCGTTTGGTTTCAATTCACTAGCTGTTTCAATATACGATGAAGGAATATATCCACTTTCTAGTGATACAAAACCAAGTTCTCCGCCTTGATTTGCCGAGAACTCATCAATTGACTTTTCCATGGCTAGCGCAGTAAAGCTAGAGCCATTATTTAATTCTTGGATCACCTGATTTGCTTCATCGAGAGTATTTACGACAATATGAGATAAATGGTATGTAGTTGGAATATCATAGAGTTCTTTATTTTTATCATAAAATTGCTGCATCTCTTCTTCAGAAATGACTGCGTCTTTTGTTACCAATTCCTCTAGGAGTAAACTCATCTCAATCTGCTCTCTCCATTGCTCATCATTAATCTTTTCATGATCAAGTGGGTTATACATTGTTTTTATCATCGTTACTTCTCGGTCAATTACTTCAGATGAGATCTTAATATTATACTTTTCTGCCATCAGTTTTATAACCGTCTCATCAATTAAGTCCTCTAGTGTTTCTTTTCCATAGCGTTCTTCCAGTTCTGTAATCCATTGTTGCCTTGTGATAACAGTGTTACCTATACTAGCAACAGATTCCTCTGCAGTACTATCGATCATTACATTGCTAGATACCTCTTTAGTTCTGGTGTTTTCATTAACAAAGAAAGCAATAGTAAAACAATTCATTAAAGCCAATGTAACAATGATTCCCCACAATGTTTTTGTATTCACTTTTCCCTCTCCCCACCATCTTCTGTAAAAACAAAATACTAAGATTGTCTAATGCTTTGCTTGATCCTTTAATTGAGTTAAGTCATCTTTTGTAAAATGATACGTTTCATTACAAAAGTGACATTCTGCATCAGCTTTACCATCTTCATCAATCATCTCTTGGATTTCTTGTTCCCCTAAACTGATAATAGCGTTTTCGAGTCGTTCACGTGAGCAAGGACAATTAAAAGAAACATCCATACGGTCTAAAATCTTTACATTTTCTTCACCTAAAATCTCGTACAATATATCCTCAGGTGATAATCCATTTTGTATAAGTGTTGAAATAGGTGAAATATTATTTAATCTTGTTTCAATTTCAGTAATTGTTTCTTCATCCGTTCCCGGAAGTAATTGCACAAGAAAACCACCAGCAGCTAGGATCGAATAGTCTGGATTAACTAATACTCCCACTCCAACTGATGAGGGAACTTGTTCTGAAGAAACGAGATAATACGTGAAGTCTTCACCCAGTTCTCCTGAGACAATTGGGACTTGTCCAGAGAATTGGTCTCTCATTCCTAGGTCTTTAACAACTGTTAAGGTACCCTCGGTGCCAACAGCTCTTCTTACATCAAGCTTACCAAATTGATTTAAGTCGAAATGGGTTTGCGGATTTGTTACATATCCTCGAACCTCCCCCTTAGCATTACTATCAACTAAAATAACACCGATTGGGCCTCTGCCTTCAATTTTTATGGTTGTTTTTTCTTCTCCTTTAAGAGCAGCACCGAGCATCACTCCAGCAGTCATAGCTCTACCTAGTGCAGCTGATGCAGTTGGCCATGTCTGATGTCTAACTTGAGCCTCTGAAACAGTGTCAGTTGTACGCAATGCATAGGCTCTAACCTGACCTCCAAATGCAAGTGCTTTAATTAAATAATCTGACATATTATACCCCTTTCAAATCTAGTTGATTTTCTTTGTTAAAAACACATTTATCCTCTATATCGCTGATCAATATTTCGCTCATAGATTAGCTGTAACCCTTTTAGTGTTAAAAATGGTTCAATAATATCGATCACATTCGATTCCTTTGCAATAAGAGTTGCTAGACCACCTGTTGCGATTACCTTTGGTTCTTCTTTAGCTTGTGATTTAATTCGGTTTACAATTCCTTCAACTTGACCTACATATCCAAATAGGATACCTGATTGCATCGCACTTACAGTATTTTTTCCAATCACATGATCTGGTCTTGCTATTTCAATTCTTGGTAGCTTGGAAGCTCGGGAGTATAGTGCTTCAGTTGAAATGCCAATCCCAGGAGCAATAGCTCCACCCATATATTGACCTTGCTCATTAATGTAACAGTATGTAGTCGCAGTTCCAAAATCCACTATAATTAGTGGAGATCCGTATAAATGAATACCTGCAACGGCATTCACAATTCGATCGGCTCCCACTTCTTTTGGATTATCATATTTTATATTTAGGCCTGTTTTAATCCCTGGTCCCACAATCATCGGCTTTACATGAAAATACTTATCACACATTCGTTCAAGCGCAAACATTATAGGAGGAACAACCGAGGAGATAATGACCCCCTTAATATCCTTAAAAGATAAATGAACATGCTCTAGTAAAGACTTTATCACCATCCCATATTCATCTTCTGTTTTACTTCGACTGGTTTCGATTCTCCAATGATGCTTTAGCTCATTGTTTTCATATACTCCCAATACTGTATTTGTATTACCAACATCCAATACAAAGATCATCAGAATTCACCACTTTATTTTAATCTTATTTTTTGTCCTAATCATAACATAGTCGGCAATAAAAGTTTAATACCTAGCCTACTTCCCAGGGTTATATTGGGCGAAGAAAATTTAGAGGCTATTGTTAAAGAGGAAAAAAGCGATTTGACCATCTGGCCAAATCGCTTTGCATATTAATTATTAGTTATCCTGAGTATCATCTTTTTTCTTATTTATATTTACTTTAACGTCATCGGTAGATACTGTTGTTGTAGTTGTCTTATCTGCTGCAACTGGTCTCTCTGGTAACTTACCATGATCAACAAGACCTTTAATTTGTTCGGCATCTAATGTTTCAACATCAAGTAAGGTTTTAGCAATTAATTCAAGCTTTTCACGATTTTCAGTAAGTATCTTACGAGCTCGTTCATAGCTTTCCTTAATGAAGCGTTGAATTTCCATATCAATTTCATGAGCAATTGCATCACTATAATTCTGCTCATTATGGATATCTCTACCCAGGAACACTTGACCACCTTGGGCCTGACCAAATTGTAGTGGTCCAAGCTTTTCACTCATTCCATACTCAGTGACCATCTTACGAGCAATTGCAGTGGCACGTTGGAAATCATTATGTGCTCCTGTACTTACTTCTCCAAAGACAATTTCTTCAGCAACACGACCACCAAGTAGCCCTGTAATCTTATCAAGTAATTCTGGCTTTGTCATGAAATAACGATCCTCTCTAGGAAGCATTACTGCATACCCACCCGCTTGACCACGAGGCACGATCGTTACTTTATGTACCATATCCGCTTCGTCTAAAACAACTCCAATAATAACGTGTCCTGCTTCATGATAAGCAACAATATTTCGTTCCTTTTTCGAGATAACTCTCGTTTTCTTCGCAGGCCCTGCTATCACTCGATCTGTTGCTTCATCAATATCTTCCATCTGAATCGTCTTTTTATTTTGACGTGCTGCAACAAGAGCAGCCTCATTCAATAAGTTTTCTAAGTCAGCACCAGAAAATCCTGGCGTTCTCGCAGCAATTGCTTTAAGATTTACGGTTTCATCTAATGGCTTATTATGAGCATGAACCTTTAATACTGCTTCTCTTCCAATTACATCTGGGCGATCTACAGTAATTTGTCTGTCAAAACGACCTGGACGCAAAAGTGCAGGATCAAGAATATCTGGGCGGTTTGTTGCTGCTACGATAATAATTCCTTCATTCGCACCAAAGCCATCCATTTCAACAAGTAATTGGTTTAATGTCTGCTCACGTTCGTCATGTCCTCCACCAAGTCCTGCTCCACGCTGACGACCTACTGCATCGATTTCATCAATAAAAATAATACAAGGTGCGTTCTTTTTTGCATTTTCAAAAAGGTCACGTACACGAGATGCTCCGACCCCTACAAACATTTCAACGAAGTCTGAACCACTAATTGAGAAGAAAGGTACTCCTGCTTCTCCCGCAACAGCTCTCGCAAGTAAAGTTTTACCAGTTCCCGGAGGTCCTACTAATAAAACACCCTTCGGAATACGTGCACCAAGCTCAGCAAACTTTCTTGGGTCCTTTAAGAATTCAACCACTTCAACAAGCTCTTGCTTTTCTTCATCAGCACCCGCTACATCCTTAAATTTAACCTTCTTCTTATCTTCGCTATAAAGCTTTGCCTTACTTTTACCAAAGTTCATAACACGACTTCCGCCGCCCTGAGCTTGGTTAAGTAAGAAGAAGAATAAAATAAAGATGATAATGAAAGGAATGATTGAAGTGAAGAATGTTACCCATCCACTTGTTTCTTTTGCTTGGAGAATCGTAACATCGATACCACCTGCAGCTGCAGCTTCATCGATCCGCGTCATGGCATTGTCACTGTTCACAACAAAAGTCTGGAAAAATTTCTTGTCATCCTCATATTCCTTTAGCTGACCTCTAACAACATACACCCCACGCTCAGGTTGTATTGTAAAGTTTTCAACCTTACCATTTTCAAGGTTAGAAATAAATTGATCATATCTCATTTCTTCTGTTGGTGCATTGTTTCCTTGAAAAAAGCTAACTACACCTATAATTACTAAAAAGATTAATAAATAAAAGATCGTATTACGGAAAATCCGATTCATCCCTTACCTCCTCCCACGATGAACAAACTATATTAAATAGTATCATAGTAATTTAAGTCAAATCAAACAATATACCAAGGGTTCAAGCAATATCACACAAATCGACAATTATTGACTATAAACTTCTGGTTTTAACACACCTATGTATGGCAAATTTCGATATTTCTCAGCATAGTCCAGACCATAACCTACCACAAAAGCATCTGGAACAATAAAACCAACATAATCTGCTTCAATCGATGCTTTTCTTCCAGTTGGCTTATCAAGTAATGTAACAATCTTAATTGATCTTGCCTTACGGTATCGGAAAAGTTCTACAATATAACTTAGTGTCAATCCACTATCGATAATATCCTCAATAATTAAGATATCTCGACCTTCAACTGATGTATCCAAATCCTTTAAAATTTTCACTTCTCCCGAAGAAACAGTTGAATTTCCATAACTTGATACATCCATGAAATCCATTTCTAAATATGCATCCATTCTTTTTAATAAATCTCCCATGAATGGCATTGCACCCTTAAGAATACCAATCGCTAAAGGAAATTTGTCACCATATTCTTCTGTTAACGTTTTTCCTAACTGTACTACTTTTTCTTGAATTTCTTCTTCTGTAAAGAGTACTTTTTCAATATCTTGCTTCATATCAGCTTTTTGCCCCCTAAAAGTTGTCAATACTTCTTATACTGGAAAACAATATACTTATCTTTCATTAAATCAACGACTTCATATGTGGATTTTTTTATTAATGGAATCCATAATATTGTATCGTTGACATCAGTAATAATAGGCCATGTATCTCGCATACTGCGATCTACTTTTTTATCAATAAAGATATCTTTTACCTTTTTGGTACCCTTCATGCCTTTTTGGGTCATTTTGTCTCCAGTTTTTCTTGTACGAGCAAAAAAAGGAAAGCTAAATGAATCCGAATCAATAATAAATATATCATCACCAGTCAATTCCTCAGAGTAGTTTTCCCATATCTTACAGACCAATTCATAACCATTATCAAATTGAATATTCGTTTCATTTTGAATGATGATAGTAAATGGCTCGGCCTTTTTTGGGGAAAAGGTAAAATAACACTCGTTATAGGATCGAATAATTTGCAAGCCTTGTGGAAAATCAAGACTTCCAGACGGATGCTCTTTTTCCAAAAAGGATAGTAAATTATCTATATGTATTAAGGAAAGGTCTGGAGATGTCCTCCAATAAAGATAGTTTAATATTAGTTGAATCCCTCTTCTTTGTAAAGATTTAGGCATTGCAAGAAATTCACTTATAGAAATGGTGACATGTTCTTTGCTTTTCTTTTTAAATACTGTATTCATTCTTTGTACAGTTAATTCCTGTAATAATGATTCATCTTCATAAACGATTTCACTAAAACGTTGAAATTTAGTATGAACCTGTTTATTCTCTTCTTTTAAAAAGGGCAATACATGATGTCTAAAGCGATTTCGTGTATACGTGTCTAAATCGTTACTTGGGTCAATACGTGGAGACAACTGAAAGGCCTCACAGTAACCTTTTATATCATCCTTTGTAATCGATAAGAACGGTCTGATGATATGTCCGGTAGAGAAAGGTCTTTTTGCTCTCATCCCCGCAAAACTAGAAGGAAGTGCCCCCCTCACTAACCTCATGAGAACTGTTTCAACTTGATCATCACCATGATGTCCCAAGGCCAAGAAATGAGCTTGATATTTTTTCATGGTTTCATCAAAGAATCGATATCGACATTCGCGTGCTGCTAACTGTGAGCTTATCCCTTTTTCCTTTTGATAATGCTTAACATCTATTTGGGCAGATTCAAATGGTATATGTAATTCATTACAAAATCTTTTAACAAAGAGAAGATCTTCCTCCGACTCCTTCCCTCGAAACATATGGTCTACATGGGCAGCAATCAGCTTAATGCCTTTTTCATGGTAAGTATTCATAAGATAATGTAAAAGTGCCAATGAGTCGGGACCACCTGAAACACCAACAACAATGATTGTGTTTTCTACAATCAGTTGGTTACTTTTTATAAATTTTTCTACTTCATTTAACATTTAGTAATCATCCTTAAACATCATACAAGCATTACCCTTATCCTACCACCTATAATCCTTATTCTGCAAAAAAAGTTATGAAATTTATTTTAAAAGCTACTGCACGATGTGGGATTAAAGCAACTGACCATATATATAAAGAATATACCCAAATAAAACCATCACCATTATTAAAACCGTTTCGATAGCACCTTTCATACTCGATTGCTTCTTTTTTTTAGAGATCCTAGTAGATTTTTTTTGTATAGGTCTGTTTGGTGGAGGTGTACTTTTAGCTTTCGCTTTAATATTAGTCCCACCCACATTACCTGATTGTTTATCAATCCTACTTATGGCTGATACTAAATCTCTCCTCATTTCACTTGCTTGTTGATATCTACCGTCAATCGCATTTAATAAAACTTTTTCATATTTCCTTAAATCCTGATTAGCTAAAATCATTTGTTTTAATTGTTCTTTTCCCTTTTCATTACTTTTGCGAGGGAATCTTTTAGGATAATAAGTATTAATGATAATCATAGCTACAGCAAATAAATCATATGAAGGCTCGGCTTTTCTTGTTCCTGCTCCCCAGTAACCCCGGTCAAAAAACTCTGTAAATTCTTTAATTGACCTTCCCTGAATTGTTGTTCCACCCACATCAATACAGCGTATTTTCGGAGGATGTCCTGAAACAATTAGATTATCTGGCTTTAGATCACCAAACACCCATCCTTCTTGGTGAAGTCGATCTAAGTCAGTAAGCAACTGTAAGCAAAGAATGCCTGCCCACTCTTTTCCCCGTTTTTCAACAAAGGATAAATAGTTATCTCCTTTTATGTATTCCATCACGTAAAAAGGGACTGTCTTAGAATAATCATGTCTAAGCCAATCATCCACATCTAGCAAAGAAGGTCCTAGGGCTGACCCTTGGACCTTTGAAAAGCGCTTCAGAACATTAACCTCTGAAGTAATTGACATGCTATTTTCACTTATTTTCAAGGCAACCAATCCATTAGGTGCTTCGGTCAAATAAACTACCCCGTTTGCTCCATATCCTAATGACTTCATCACTTTATAAGAATTTTTATGCCATTTTCCTGTGATTACAGTTCCCGGCCTAACATTACATACCTGACTCTTCGTAGTATTGTTCATCACGAGAAATCAAACTCCTTAACGAACGCTTTTTCTTGAAGTATGTGAGTGCTTCTCTAATCGCTGGACCAGTTGGTGTTATACCTCCTGTTGTCAATTTCGGGAATATACTCGAAAGAGATTCAAGATTAGGTGTCCAATCTAGCACTTTTTCGACATCTTTTCTTTTCCCAGGAAATACAAAGACAGCAAACTTATTATCACCCATACGAGCGTTTAAACTTAAAGACAAATCTAGTAAGGCCTCTTTTACGGTTGGTAGTTTATGTTTCATACTAGCACTTGTATCAACTAGGACAAGGACCTCGAGTTCCACCGTTTCACCTAGTTCATCAACCACCTCTAAGACCTCACCGCGCTTCTCAGGGGGTAATTCTTCCATTGATGCGTTTCCACCAAGGATTTGTTGTAGCTCTTTGTTAACTACCCCTTGCAACGTTTGTGTCATCGCCTGTCTGGTAACCATTTGAACAGTATGAGAGAGTTGTGTCGAGTAGACTACTTGACTTACCCCTCCACTTGCCATTGCAATCCCTTCAATTTCTTGAAGTCCCTTTTCGTCAATTGTATCTTGTTCTAAAACTCCAATTACGTTTACAGTTACTCCTTGTTCTTTTGCTAGAGCTGCCATTGCTAGAGGATCTTCCCCCTGATTTGAGCAGCCATCTGTTATTAAAAGTATTTGTTTTAATGAACCTTTTTGCATTCTTATCCCCTCCTAGTGGATTATGTTTTATATGCCAAGAAGAATAATATAAAACCTCACTGGGTTTATTTATCTATTAAACCTTCACATATAAAACTAGCTTCACTACTATATCCTTAGATAGAAGTTTAGTGTATTACCATCATTGACGGGAAAAGATGACTTTAAACCTTAAATCTATTCTTTTTTCTATTGTTTGTTGTCTAATCTATCATTTTAAAAACATACTTTTTTCTCTGAAAATAAGTTAGGTGACTATTCCATTCACTGCGCACCATGCCCTTTCCGCGGGCGATGCGGTGAACCCACTCGTCAAGGGCTCCTGTGGGGTCTCACTTTACCCCGTGCGTCCCGCAGGAGTAGCATAACTTTCCGCCCATTCCATGTACTAAGAATATTAACTTTCACACTTAAGTTTATTCCTTTTCTGACAGTCCTCACACTCTTTAAGTATCATTGTGCTTTTCTCTTGGCAGATTGAATCGGGATGGCTGCCCATTTTGGGATATTTCTTTTTATCTTAGTAACAACTACCGTCATGTCATCCTCGATATGTCCAGATCTTGTTCGGATAACTTCCTCCATGAGGATATCAGCAATTTGCTGTGGATCATTTGTATCTATTTCCTTTATTTTTCTTTTCATCCATATATCATAATTTTCGACATGCTTTGGACCTTCAAAAATTCCATCGCTCATCATAATCAGTAAATCCTCTGCCTTTAATTGCTCACTTACAACATCCACTTCAAAATCTTCAATTATACCCATCGGTAGATTGCTTGCTTGTACATTGATCACTTTATCTCCTCGCTTAATATAGCTAGGTGTGGATCCAATCTTCAAGAATTTAACATTGGCATCTTGCAAGTCAATAACAGCAAGATCCAGGGTTGAGAATATTTCATCAGTGGTTCTTAATGAAAGAATAGAATTGACGGATTTAATTGCTACCTTCTCCTCTATTCCACTTTGCAGAATTTTTTGTAAAAGCTTTAAGGTTTCATTACTCTCATGATGTGCTCGCTCACCGTTACCCATGCCGTCACTTATTGCAACCGCATACTTACCTACTCCCAATTCAATTGTTGAATAGCTATCACCAGATACAAGCCCTCCTCCTTTGGCTGCATGAGCAATTCCAGTATCAACAATAAACGCCTTAGTTGACCCGAAAGATACATGGCAATAACCACTAGGATACGTAGCGCATTCTTCCTTTTTAACCATTACCGTTTCATTTAGTATATTCGAGAGCATAGGGGCAATTAGCTTTTCACACTCCCCACTGCCATTACAATATGGAATACTCATTTCGATATCAATATTGCCTTGCTCTAAACTATAAATCTCAACATGTCCTATTTCGATTCCGAACGACTGAAGCGCTTCTAATATTTGCTCCTCTTGAATATGGTGGTTTTCACGCTCCCTTTGTATCTCTTTTGCAAAGTTACCCATCACCTGAGAAACACCCATCAATTGATCAGCTACTAATTTTCTACTTTCTTGCACTTGTCTTTTTAACTTTTGATTTGCTTGATAATGGGTTAATTCTTGACCAATTGCATCAATGACTTTTTTCGATTTTACACAATGCTTGTCCCAATCGCGCGATAAAACATGATTGTAAGCTAAAGAATCCGTATCTAATTCATGCATAATATCTTTCATATAGTCATATGTTGTATTAAAGTTCTTAGCCCAACAAACTTCCTTCTTAAAGCATGTTTGGCATGTCTTTTCCGTCACATTACTTAAGAAATAATCTATTTCACGATCATTATCATCTTTTTCTAATGGTAGTCCATACTGCGAAAAACTGTTGGACAAGGCTTGAAACACTGTCGAAAACTGCTCAACTCGGTTTGCTGTTACATCTCTAATCTTACGTAAATATTGTTGTTGTTCTGACGAATATTCTGCCGTACCTGGAATATACTTTGCTAGATTTGAAGTTAATGACCTTGGTGTGATTAGAAACAAAGTAACTGCAATTAAAGATTCATATAGCGTTGGTAAAATATCATTTGACCCTTCGCCATATAAACCTAGTAGCATCGAGCTAATGACTAGACCTAGTGAAACACCAATTTTTTTCCCGTCTTTTAATAAACCACCTAGTAAACCAGAAAATGCAAGAAGACTCATTTGATATAAACTGCTTACATTTGCAAGACTTAGGATTAAACCTGTTACTACTCCTACAGTTGAACCCATAGTAGCTCCTGCAACAAATGCAAATAATAGAACCAAATATCTCGACATTATATTTTCAAGTGATAAATCATAAAATGACCAGCCAATCATACCAGTTAATACCGAAGCAATCAGAATGATCATACATATAATTTCTTCAACCTTTAGGGCATGTCTATGTTTCTTCATGGTAAGTAACGGAACACTCTGTACAAAGATTAAGGTGAGGATAAATCCTAATCCTGATTCCACACCAGCCATCATGCCATCATAAACCGTAACCTTTCCTGTTGTTAAAAAAACGATTAATATCTTTGCAATTAAAGATGAACATAAGACAACTGTTGGTAAAGACTTTATTGGATCAATCTTTGACTTTTTTAACACCTGCTGAGTGAATAAAAATAAGAGAATTCCAATAACTGTATAAATCATGATATTAACAGTTAATGTCATTGCTCCTGCAACCACCGCCAAAAACACTAATCCGGACTTGTCCCTTTTCATCAAAAATACTGTCGCAAAAAAAGGAAGTGCAAAAGGTGTTATACTAGCGAGAATTAGTGCTCGTCCAAGTAAAAACCCAATCATAATTAGCAGTAATCCTTTTTGCATCATTACGTTTTCCAGTTTTATTTGTAACCTCCGAAAGACCTGATACAATGTACTTTGAGTTTTTCCTATGTCAACTTCTGAGATTGGATCAATCAGATTCCTTTCAACTCTTTCCATCATACACACTCCTTGTAATTGAATAGATGATTGTTATTATACAAATGTTTCTTTCAATAATTTGTCAAAACAACAGGACAACTATAGAAAATCATTCGACTATCTTTTAAGAAATATTACAAAATGATAGGGTCTTAGTAGTTTTTCTATTATTTATATACAATTAATGTTAGAAAAAAGTAGAAATATGAGGAGAAAAACGGAAGGTAAGGTTTCTGTCATACTTTAAAAGGTACTTTTTGATTCGATGACTAACTAAAAGTCAGATTGTTTTAGAAACAGAAAAAAATCCTAGTGAGTATATTACACACTAGGATTTTTTTCTATGATGACCCGTACGGGATTCGAACCCGTGTTACCGCCGTGAAAGGGCGGTGTCTTAACCGCTTGACCAACGGGCCTTTAAAATTTTTATGGTAGCGGCGGAGGGAGTCGAACCCACGACCTCACGGGTATGAACCGTACGCTCTAGCCAGCTGAGCTACACCGCCATAATGTAATTAACAAAGTTTGTCGAATCACAAAAACTATCATACAATCTGACGAAGATTTCGTCAATATAATATTATAAAAACAGAATTGTTAATTTTTTATACGCGAGTTATTTTTTTGAAGAGCTTGATAATAACCTTCAGACTATCATAAGAACAATTGTATTTTGAGTCGATTGCTCATCCACTCTTCTCCACAGAAAGTCAGGATCGGAACAAGGTATCCACATAAATTGAACAAGTTGAAAATCCTTGGGAATGGAGGTGAAAAAAATATGAGCAGTGTCTGAATCATCGGAGTACCCGAACTCATAATACGGCGGGGTTCATCGAAAATACGGCGCCTCTGACACAAAATACGGCGATAGTTGAAAAAAATACGGCCAGTGCTTGAATCATCATCGGAGTAACCGAGCGCATAATACGGCGGGTTTCATCTTAAATACGGCGCCTCTGACCCAAAATACGGCGGTAATTGAAAAAAATACGGCCAGTGCTTGAATCATGGGAGTAACCGAACTCATAATACGGCGGGTTTCATCGAAAATACGGCGCCTCTGACCCAAAATACGGCGGTAATTGAAAAAAATACGGCCAGTGCTTGAATCATGGGAGTAACCGAACCTATAATACGGCGGGTTTGATCAAAAATACGGCGAGTCTGACACATAATACGGCGGTAATTGAAAAAAATACGGCCAGTGCTTGAATCGTCGGAGTAACCGAACCTATAATACGGCGGGTTTCATCGAAAATACGGCGCCTCTGACCCAAAATAAGGCGGTAATTGAAAAAAATACGGCCAGTGCTTGAATCGTCGGAATACCCGAACTCATAATTAACTCATAATTGGCGGGATTCATCGTAAATACGGCGCGTCTGACCCTGAATACGGCGATAGTCGAACAAAATCCGACCAGTGCTTGAATCATGGGAGTACCCGAACCTATAATCAAACGGTTCTTCACATCACAATTTATTAGGGAGGAATCAGGAGTCCTCCACTTGATCCACATTAAGCTAACAATCCGTGCTTTTTTAGCATCAGGTCCAAAAACAAAATAAAAAGCACCCATAAAGGGTGCTGAA
Organism: Litchfieldia alkalitelluris; assembly: GCF_002019645.1. Classification (GTDB taxonomy): domain Bacteria; phylum Bacillota; class Bacilli; order Bacillales; family Bacillaceae_L; genus Litchfieldia; species Litchfieldia alkalitelluris. The sequence goes on from NZ_KV917374.1 coordinate 280,773, forward strand.
ATATATATTAACGTAGTAGTAGCAGCAAATTAACCTCTTCTCGCTCCTCGGCCACCTCTTTTTGATTCGGTATGACGCTTAAGAGAAGTTAAACGTTCTTCACTATCTTTTAAGAAACGATTCATTTTTTGTTCAAAGTTTTCCTTTGGTTGTGCCATATTTCGATTATTGTTGTTTCTCGGGCTATTGTTTCTTGGTGGGCGTTGTTGTTGTGGTGGCTGTTCTTTTGCTTTTTTAATAGATAAACCAATCTTACCATCTTTTTCAACATTAATGACTTTCACTTCAACTTGGTCGCCAACTTTTAAGTGTTCATTGATATCTTTTACATAATTGTCTGCAACCTCACTAATGTGAACAAGACCTGTTGAACCTTCTGGTAACTCCACAAACGCTCCGAAATTAGTAATCCCTGTTACCTTACCCTGCAACTTGCTGCCTACTTCAATTGACATAAAAAAAATGCTCCTCCTTAAATTATAAAAAAATCACTTTAGTTACATTATACAAAATTGTAAAAACTAGTGTCAATAAGACGAAGATTCATCTGTAAACTTAAAGATGATTTCTCCTTCTTCAGAAAGGAAATAATCTCTTCTGGCAATTTTTGCAATGTACTCATTATCGTTTAATTTAACGATCTCTTCTTCAAGGATAACCTGCTCTTCCTGAAGATTAGCTATTTTTTGTTCAAGCTCAGCTTTTGTATTCACATTCTCATTAATTGTTGCAGATTGAGATACAAGAGTCGAGATAAAAATATATGAAATACATAATCCAAGGACAGTAAACGCGATGAGGCGTCGAAATAAACCCCGCCGTTTTCTCGAAATGGCTTCTTCCTGTTTTTGGTGTGCATTGATATATTGAGATTGTAATTGTGCAAGAGTTTGTTTTGGTGATGCACTCATCGACCTTATGCCTCCTTACGATTTTTTTATTTTTTTCCAAAATTTATTAAGGCTATGTTTCATATTCTCCATCTTTTTGAAAAGTCCTGCAAAACTGAACGAATATTTTTCAATGACTTGTTTAATCGGCTTTGGAATAAGCTTCCATAGTAATAAACCAGTCCACTTTATTGGGAGGAATATGATCTTCAAGACCCACATAATCATTTTGAATAAAAATTTCGTAAGAGTCCAAAGGAAATTTAATAATCCTAAAATTAATACAATGATCGTTTGAAATAATGTTTGAATTGGCCTTATTATGAGAAGTCGAATTGTTTTTGCTAAGAACTTAAAGGTTGAAACAGCGAAATCTATAAGCTTCTCTAATACTCGAAGGTACCAGTTTTTGAGCATGCTCTGGTATGCAGCATATCCACATAATATGGCAATAAATACATAAAACCTTAGCTCACCTTCATTTACTAGCAATAATGTGTAAAAAATAATGAGGCCTTGTACTACCCAAAAAAACACATCGTTCAAAAACACAACCCAGTGTGCACGCTTTGGTCGCTTTAAAAAGCGACCATACGTGTCCAGTGCAGCACCTAACCAACTGCCCATCCCCACCATTGCCATCATTGTGTAAAACTGAGTCGTTAAACTCATTTAAATAACTTGCTAAAGAATCCTTTAGCTTTCTCCGCTTGCTGATCATCTAAGTAGGTGATATCAAACACCTTGCCTTTGATCGAGACAATGCCTTTTTCTACATCTAGGTTTTTCATCTGAAGATTTTGACCACGAATTGCTAAAAACCCCATAACAGTTTCAAGCAAAAATTCTTCATTATCAAAACTCTCAACCTGTTTTACCCCAGTGATATCTAATAATCGTCTACCTCTCATGATTACATCATGATCTTGTACAGGACTTTTGTTAGAAGTACCTACTTCATAGTACTGGCTCATTTTCATCCCCCACATATCTTTATCTGAGTTGAAAGGGGTGCTTATAGAAGTCTTCCTTTCTATAAACTTACCCTTCACTCATTTTAGTATATGTCTATGAGCAACGATGTTTTTTTAGAACAAGCCTTTATCAATCAACTTTTTCTTCTTTCATGATTGTAAACATTTCTGCTGCATCTTCCTTCTTTGTTGAATCCTTTAAATCATTAATTTTAGCTACAACGACCTTTTGACCAAAACGAATCGAAAGCTCATCCCCCACCTTAACTGTCGAACTAGCTTTAGCAACCATTCCATTAATCGAAATTCTCCCTTGATCAGCTACTTCTTTTGCTAAGGTTCTTCGTTTAATTAATCGAGATACCTTTAAAAATTTATCTAGTCTCATCTTTCCTCACCCTTTAATTTAAAAATTTATAGTCCACTTCTCTTAGCTTTTTCCCAAATTGTATCAAGTTCAACCAACGACAGTTCCTCCATTATCTTACCAGCTGCTTTTACTTCTTGCTCAATAAATGAAAATCTCTGATAAAATTTGCTATTTGTCATTGAAATAGCTTCTTCAGGGTCAATTTTATAAAAACGAGCAACATTTACCAAAGCAAAAAGTAAATCACCAAATTCCGAGATCACTTCTCTTTCATTCCCCGATTTATGAACAGCTTCTTGGAATTCCTGAATTTCTTCATTGACTTTTTCCCACATTGGCTCTACTTCTTTCCAATCAAAGCCAACCTTACTCGCGATATGTTGAAGCTTGTATGCCTTCATCATACCTGGAAGACTCTTCGGAATGCCATCAAGAATCGAGTGAACTTCTTCATTCCCTTTTTCATTCTTTTTAATTACTTCCCAGTTACTTACAACTTCCTCAGCAGATTCTGCGTTTACATCTCCAAAAACATGAGGATGTCTTCGAATCATTTTGTCAGTAACTCCTTTAATCACATCCTTCATTGAAAAGAATCCTTCATCCTCACCAATCTGAGCATGTAAAACAACCTGTAATAGTACATCACCGAGTTCTTCTGTCAAATGTAAATCATCTTCATTATCAATTGCTTCTAATAATTCATATGCTTCCTCTAGAAGATATTTTTTTAAAGATTGATGTGTCTGTTTTTGATCCCAAGGACAACCACCTGGCCCCCTTAATGTTGCAATAATTTTCTTAAACACTCTGAAATCATGGGCAAGAAGGGCATCATCTTTGACTGGTGGTATATAAATACTAGTCAGATTGCTGAGTTTAACATTGCGATCTAATTCATATAAAGATACTTCTTGAATCACTTCACTTTGACTCCCAGCTGCTGTAACAATATAGACTGGATAATCATCGGGTAACTGCTCCATTAAGGTTAATTTCACATGAGAAGCAACCATGTTGTCATAAACCTGAGAGATGATAATATGTTGTGTTAGCTGTAACTCATCTTCTTCAAACGCAAGTCCATCCAAAAACTGAAAGCCCTCAACCGGATCAATCCCCAAAGAAGCAAATAACGGGTCGAGAAAGCTCTGTCCACCTTCTACCTGAACATTAATTAACTGTTGTTTTCTCTTTTCTAGTAAAAGCTGAACCGTTTTTTCGGCTACTAATGGATGTCCTGGTACAGCGTAGGTAATATCTTTATTCTGCGCCTCCTGCACTAGGCTTGCTACAATTTGTTCATACACATCTTTAAATTCATCATTTTCCTCATAAATATAATCATAGGACTGATAGGTAAGGCCTTCCAATTCTAACTCCTGGACAACCGGGTGCTCTTTTGTTCGTAAAAATAAAAATTCTGCATTGAGCAGTTTTTTATAGACCCCTAATGGTAATTGATTTAGATCCCCTGCACCTAATCCGAGAATCGTTATGGTATGTTTCATAAACTCCTCCTAGCTCTGATCGCTCTTAATGAACTTAACTTATCTCCCATCGGGATATATGACAATTCCTCATCAGTAAAGATACTCGTTTTTAAAATAAAAATAAGATAAACAGTTCCACCGATTAACACCCCAGATAATGAGCTAAACACTGCGAACCATCTATGTTCAACAAAATCAGAAAAAATAAATGATATTAAGCTATAATAACCTTTGATAAATAAAGCCATTATTGCTGCCGCAGATAACATCTTAACAATTAATAAAAAGGATAAAATTGCTCCGCCGATTGATCTTCGAAGGGCAATCACATGAAATAGTGCAATCACAAAAAATGTAATTAAAGTTGCCCATGCTGCCCCCATTGATTGAAATTCAGGAATAAATAATGTATTTAACCACCATTTTAACCCTAAACCCCCTATAACAATCACAGCAGATATCCCAGGTCTGCCTATCCCTTGCAATATAGGAACAATAGTAAGAATAATCGATGTAAAAAGAATTGAGAAAGATAATAACAGTAAGACACTAGATCCGTTGTTATCCTGAAATAACATAATGTTTGTTGGTTCAATGATGCTTGCTAATCCAATTGATGCTCCTAACCCAACTACAAGACTAACGCGTAAGGAAAAATTCGCATTTTTATGAATGAACATTTCATCTTTCCTTTTCTTCGCACTAGAAATCAAAGGAACAAGAGTCAGTGAAAAAGAGGTAGCTACAATCGTTCCTAATTGTATTAAAGGCTGTCCACGGTCATAGACTCCCTTCATTGCTTTAGCAGCATTCACTTCTAACCCACTGTCTAATAACAATGAATACAACGTGAAGGAGTCGATAAGCTGGACTAAAATAAGAATTAATCCACTAATACAAATGATAAACCCCTGCCCTAATAATTGTTTCACTATCATACCAGAAGTAATCTTTGTTTTCGGTTGAACACTTTCCCGCTTGTTTTTTACTGATAGAAAAAAGTAAATCAATATAAATATTGCTGCAAAACCACCAGTTACTGAACCGAAAATTGCTCCCGCTCCCGCAATATATTCTCCGTATCCCCCACTTAATAATAAATAAGAAAATGTAAGGATTGTTATTACCCGAATAAGCTGCTCTGTTACTTGAGAAATAGCAGTAGGAGTCATCGTTTTTTTACCTTGAAAAAAGCCACGCAATACTGAAATTCCTGGTAGTAATAAAAATGAAAAAGAAACAACCTTTATTAATATTTCAAGTTCAGGGTCTCCCATCACCCTAGAAATGTACTGTGCTCCAAGATACAAAGATAAAAATCCACTAAATCCCAGGATAAACAGCACACAAAATGAAATAACAATAATTTTTCGAATTCCATCGCTGTCATTCTGATCATCACGATCTGCAATGATTTTAGAAATAACTACTGGAAATCCAAAAGTAGATAAAACAAGTGCAATTCCGTACAATGGATAAATTTGCTGATATATGTAGAACCCAATATCACCAGCGATATTTTGATATGGGATACGATAAAATGCGCTTAATACTTTCACAATAAGTCCCGCTATGGTTAGAATGAAAGCCCCTTCCCATAGGTTAGTTCTTATTTTCGCCTTGGATGTTACGTCCATGTAAATCTCCTTTATGACTGATATCCCAAGTATTATATCATAATCGATTATCAGAACTTAATATCGCCTGTGACTTTTGTGAAATTTTAGAATTATTTCAGAAAAGCGGAAGCCATTTATTCTCCGCCCCAAACCTAGACTTGTATGCTGCTTCCTTCTGAATGGGAAAAATCCTCGAAGTTAGGCTGGTTTATAAAAAACAACAAAAAAGGTAGCTCCTCGCTACCTTTTTATCTCTGCATATTATTGTTCCATTTGACGTGCTAAAAATCCAGCAGCAGTTTCAACTGCTTTTTGCTCAACTTCTCCAAGAGTTTTTTCTTTTGATAAAATAACAACAGCACCAATAGGATCTCCGTTAGCAACAATCGGTCCAATTGTATATGAAGAAATAGTTTCTTCTACGCCATCTACAATAGCTACCTGTTTTTCACTAGTTTCCAACATCGAACTTCTTTCTTCCATCGTTTTTTCAATGATTTCACTAACACTCTTACTTAAGTACTCTTTCTTAGATCCTCCAGCTACAGCAATAAAAGTATCTCTATCACATATTAAAACAGGTTGACCCAGGCTATCATATAATGCTTCGGCATACTCTTTGGCAAAGTCACTTAATTCGCTAATAGGTGAGTATTTCTTTAGAATCACTTCACCATCCCTATCGACAAATATTTCGAGCGGATCTCCTTCTCTAATACGTAATGTTCTACGGATCTCTTTTGGGATGACGACTCGACCTAAATCATCAATTCGACGAACAATTCCAGTTGCTTTCATTCTTAAGTTGCCTCACTTTCATCTGATGATTAAAATTTAACGGTGATTGGATATTTGTCCTACCTTTGAAGAAATCACCATTTGCTGTGATGAACTTAGTATCCTACACAAGTTAAGTTCTATTCATATAGAAAGCCATTTTTTCAAAATAAAGTGAAAAAACCCCAATTTAAGAATAGCCATATTATGTTTTAAACATACCTTAAAAACTTTTTTATTTTTGGCTATGATAAAAACATCTTAAGTTCTATCTTCGGACAGCTTTAAAGGCTTGGCTCCTCAACCTGTCTGAACTTACTCTGACTTCGGACAGCCTTAACCGCTGGACTCCTCAACCGGTCTGAACTTACTCTATCTTCGGACAGCTTTTCCCGTGTGGCTCCTCAACCTGTCTGAACTTACTCTGACTTCGGACAGCTTTAACCGCTGGACTCCTCAACCTGTCTGAACTTACTCTATCTTCGGACAGCTTTTCCCGTGTGGCTCCTCAACCTGTCTGAACTTACTCTATCTTCGGACAGCTTTTCCCGTTTGGCTCCTCAACCTGTCTGTACTTACTCTGACTTCGGACAGCTTTAACCGCTGGACTCCTCAACCTGTCTGAACTTACTCTGACTTCGGACAGCTTTAACCGCTTGGCTCCTCAACCTGTCTGAACTTACTCTGACTTCGGACAGCCTTAACCGCTGGACTCCTCAACCGGTCTGAACTTACTCTATCTTCGGACAGCTTTTCCCGTGTGGCTCCTCAACCTGTCTGAACTTACTCTGACTTCGGACAGCCTTAACCGCTGGACTCCTCAACCGGTCTGAACTTACTCTATCTTCGGACAGCTTTTCCCGTGTGGCTCCTCAACCTGTCTGTACTTACTCTGACTTCGGACAGCCTTAACCGCTGGACTCCTCAACCGGTCTGAACTTACTCTGACTTCGGACAGCTTTAACCGCTGGACTCCTCAACCGGTCTGAACTTCGCTAGGTTCGGATAATTTTTGTCTCCTGGATTCCCACACAACGACCACCAAAACATAAAAAAGGGTCATGAGCCCAAACTACGCTCATGACCTTCCTTACTCTTATTAATTAGGCTGTTTTCGTATAATTTGTTGCTTTTGAAAGGTCTATTGTATTCACTATGAACTAAGTAGAGTGGCATCTTTTCTTCTTAAGCGTTAAACCAAAATTCTAAAAAATTAGTGTTACATACTCTATAACAGGTCAATTAGCAACAATCTTTCAGAAAAGAGCCATTAATTATAAAGCTCTCACATTCTCTTTCTTAACCTGAGCAAGACCTTGAATCATCCCTAATACAGCATTCAGCCATGTTTCCGTATCAACATTTTTAGTAGTAAGAACGATCTTCAGCTGACTGCCTTCCATCCCTAAACTAATCATTCTGCCAAATTGATTACTTAACTGAAACAGCTTCTGACCATCAAGTTTTTGGCTGCCTTGTTCAGAGATTAAGATCGTCACTTCTTGCTTATTTTGTTTAATCGAATCCACCTGCTCTTTGATTGCATACACTTTAATTTCTGAGATTCTAAATAATAAATCAACTTGAATTGGATAATCACCAAAGCGATCGGTCATTTCTTCTTTTAGTTCATCAATATCATCTAAAGAACCAATTGTTCTAAAACGCTTATACATCTCGATCTTTTGATGTCCGTCAGATAAATAAGAATCTGGAATATAAGCATCAAGCTCTAAATCGATTTCCACATTCCTTTTCTTTTCTGCATTGCCATCGCCTCTTTTTTCCTCAATGGCTTCTTTTAACATTTGAGAATAAAGATCAAAGCCTACTGAGTCAATAAATCCGTGCTGTTGAGCACCTAAAATATTACCAGCACCTCTTATTGATAAGTCTCGCATCGCAATTTTAAATCCAGATCCAAGCTCTGTAAATTCCTTAATCGCCTGAAGTCTCTTTTCGGCAACCTCTGTAAGTACCTTATCTTTCCGGTGAGTGAAATAAGCATACGCAATTCGATTTGATCGGCCAACTCTTCCTCTTAATTGATAAAGCTGAGACAATCCCATTCGATCGGCATCATGAACAATTAATGTATTAACGTTAGGAATATCAACACCTGTCTCAATAATTGTCGTTGTTACCAACACATCATATTGACCATCTAGGAAATTTAGAATAACCGATTCAAGTTCATTCTCCGTCATTTTACCATGAGCATATGCCACTCTAGCATCTGGAACAAGCATTGAGATTTCTTCCGCTTTTCTTTCTATATCTTCGACTCGATTATATAGAAAATACACTTGCCCATCACGAGCCAGTTCTCGTTCTATCGCTTCACGTACAAGCGCTCCATTATATTCAACCACATAGGTTTGTACAGGGAAACGATTCTCTGGTGGTGTTTCGATAACAGATAAATCACGAACCCCAAGCATCGACATATGAAGTGTTCTTGGAATTGGTGTAGCCGTTAAAGTTAACACATCAATATTTGCCTTTAACTGTTTTATTTTTTCTTTATGGGTAACACCAAATCGTTGTTCTTCATCAATAATTAATAAACCTAAATCACGGTAAGTAATATCTTTTGATAAAAGACGATGAGTACCTACCACAATATCGACAGTTGAGGTAGCAAGTCCTTTGATCACCTCATTCTGTTGCTTTCTTGATCTAAAACGACTCAATAAGCCAATCGATATCGGGAAGTCTTGGAAACGTTCACGAATCGTTTCATAATGCTGTTGAGCTAGAATGGTAGTCGGTACTAAAAAGGCAACTTGTTTTCCATCCATGATAGCTTTAAATGCTGCTCTGATAGCTACTTCTGTTTTTCCATATCCAACATCTCCACATAATAGTCGGTCCATCGGACGTTCGTTTTCCATATCCTGTTTAATTTCATGGATGGAGCGAATTTGGTCGTCAGTTTCCTGGTATGCAAAGGCTGACTCAAATTCTCTTTGCATATCTCCATCTGGAGAGAAGGCATACCCTCGACTAGCTTCTCTTTCCGCATAGAGTTTAATTAAATCATCTGCTATATCTTTGACAGAGGATTCAACCTTTCTCTTTACTCGCTTCCAGTCACTTCCACCCAGTTTATAGATTTTTGGCTCTTTTCCTTCTGAACCTACATATTTTTGTACTTGATCAATTTGTTCAACTGGTACATATAGCTGATCTGACCCTTGATAACGTATATTTAGGTAATCTTTGTGAACCCCATTTATTTCTAAGGTTTCAATTCCTAAGTACTTACCAATTCCATGGTTAACATGAACTACATAATCACCAACAGAAAGCTCTGAATAACTTTTTATTCTTTCTGCATTGGATAACTTTTGTTTTCTCTTACTCTTTTTTAAACGTTTTTTAAACAACTCTTCTTCGGTAATGACCGCTAGTTTTTGCAACGGTAACTCAAAGCCATCATTTAAATCGCCTAACATCACATGAACCTTACCATGAGTTAGCTGAGTGTCAGGTCCTACAGTGACAGCGTTAATTTCATAGTCTTCTAGTACAGCTTCTATTTTTTTAACGCGTTCCTCATTTGAACCTAACAATACAATGGCATGGTTACCTTTCTTCCAACGGTCTATTTCAGTACTGAGTACATTCATTTGACCATGGAAATTCTGCATTTGTTTACATGATAAATTTAGGATATTTTGTGGATTGGTATGTGGTACATGTCGTAAAAATAGAGAAAAATAGACAAAAGGCCTCTTTGATTTTTGAATTAAATTAGATAAATCATGGCTAAATGTTAGACCCTGTATCACTTCACCTTCCTCAAGAAGGTTTGTATACCATTCTGCTTCTTCTTTCTCTAACGTATCAGATGTTTCAAAGACCCTACTGATCTCATCAAGAATAATTGCACCATTAACTGGAAGATAGTCTAATAGACTAGCAGGTTGTTTATAGAAGAGAGATACATATTTAAACATTTGCTGAAATTGTTGGCCATTATTAAGCAGCTCTAACTCATGTGAGATATTTTCTACTAATAACTCCTTACTACTCTCATTTTTTATCTTCTTTAAACTTTTTGATAATCCCGCTTCTAATAATTCAATCCCATTCTGAATTTGAGACTGATCTAGTAATATTTCAGTTGCTGGTCCAATTAATATTGAGCTAATTTTCCCTTGAGATCGTTGGTCCTCTAAAGAGAATGTACGGATTGAATCAATTTCTGTATCAAATAGTTCAATACGTAACGGGTTCTCCTCAGTTAAAGGATAGATATCAATAATGCCTCCACGAATACTGAATTCACCCGGAGTTGCTACCATTGATGATCTTTCATATCCCATACTTATAAGCTTTTCTATAAATTCATCTAACTCAATATCAGCTCCAACCTTTAATTCAAGCTGACTTTGAAGCCATTGCTTTTTTGATGGTAAGTATCTCTTCATACCCGAAATTGGCGCAATTACAATCCCTCGTTCTGAGGTAGTCCAGTAATTTAACGCTTCCATTCTTTGTCCCTTTAACTCTGGGCTTGCTATTCCAATTTCAGAACCAATTACTTCATTTACTGGATAAAGAAACACTTCTTCGTCACTAACAAGTGTTGTTAAGTCCTCATAAAGCTTTTGGGCTTGAAAAAGATTATGTGTGACAACTAGCAACGGTCTTTTTGTTTCTTTGTATAAAGAAGCGATTAACACTGTCCTTGCAGATCCAGATAAGCCTGCAACTAGTTGTTCCTTAAGTCCGCCATCAATACCATTGACAATGGATTTTATTTCATCATTATCTGTAAAATAATGCTGTATTCCTGCTAACAAATTCAGGACCCCTCCCCCCTACTAACTATCTATAGGGATAAAAATAATAGATTCTATATACTGTCATGGAAATCCTCCGTATTGGTAATTCCACACTTTACTAGTACTTTTTTTAAAACTGAGGCTCTCGCTTATCCGACTAAACCTTAATTAGTCATATTGTCCCAATCCAGTTATCCTAGAATATTGCGATTCTGCCCTTTTATGATACTAACGCCAAACAGAAAAATGCTTTGGTTTTCACCCAAAGCTAAAATCTTATTGAATAAAACTTTCATATTGGTGCAAATCAGGATTGCGTTCTAAAGCTTCCTGACAATCTTCACAAATGGTTTTCACATGAATATCACCTGTAGATTCATATGTAATCATGTCGAGTCTTTCATCATCTGTTAACTGTTGAAAGCCTAAATGATCACTTGATAGTGTCATTTGATCAAGACTCCCGACCTTTACTCCGCAGTGACGGCAAAAATAATGGAGTGCCATAAACATTTCCTCCTTAACTGTCAATAACAATAAATACTCTTTTTTTAGTATTATGAACAGTTAAGTGTCACTTTATTCATGGTACCATCTTTTTATCTATTTCGTCTAATGATTCTATGTAAAATAGTGACAATCAAGAATTAACCTTGAATGTTAAGCATTAAATTCATTCATAACTTGTAAAAATGGTGTATCTAACCACTTTTCACATGCGCTTGCTGAGCGATCGATTGCTTCTTTAATTAATTCACTTTCTTCTTTAAAAAATCTTCCTAATACATAGTCTGGTACTCTCATCCCATTTTGAGGACGATCAATTCCAATTCGAATTCGCTTAAACTCTTGCGTACCTATATGGGCAATCGTTGACTTAATCCCATTATGGCCTCCAGCACTTCCTTTTTGTCGCAAACGAATTTTACCAGTTGGAATATCAAGCTCATCATAAATGACCAATACATCTTCTACCTGAATATCGTAGTAATCCATCACAGCTCTAATAGACTCCCCTGATAAATTCATATATGTAAGTGGCTTTAAAAGTAGAACCTTACTACCTGATATTGTTCCAATACCATAGATTCCTTTATGTTTAGACTGGTCTATTGGGATATTCAGTCGATCTGATAATTCATCGATCACCTTAAACCCAACATTATGCCTTGTTTCTTCATATTGCTTTCCTGGATTACCAAGGCCAACAATTAATTTCATCACAGTCTCCCCTTTTACAACTATCTATAAAAGAGGCTGACCATCACGTTTAGGTCAGCCTCTTTTTTATTCACCTGCTGGTGCTTTTTCTTCACGACCCTCAACATTTTCAGGGATTCCTTCTTCTTGTTCTTCACCAGTACTGATTTCTTCTTCTTGTCTAGGGGCAAGAATTGAAGCTACCACTTGATTTTCATCTTGGGTAATTTCATAGTTCCCTGATTTCCGGATATCAGATACCAGGATGGTTTGATTGACCTCAAGAGTTGAAATATCGATTTCAATCGCCTGTGGAATGTTTGATGGTAATGCTTCTACTGATAACTGATGGATTGGTTGTTGTAACACTCCTCCATCCTTCACACCTTGTGCATCACCAACTAGGTGGATATTCACCTCAACATTTACCTTTTCAGTCATGTTTACTATTTGAAAATCAGCATGAACAACTTCGTTTTTTATAGGATCCTTTTGGATTTCATGTACCATGACTGGATGTTGTTCATTATCAATCGAAAGATTAATGATCCCATTTCTACCAGTCTCACGAATCGTTTTTAAAAACTCAATGCTATTCACATAAATAGGCTCACTTTTTTCAACACCATTTAAAACAGACGGTATATTACCCTCTTCTCTTATCTTACGGATTTTAGAGTGTTTATCATTACTTCTGCTTTTTGCTTCTAATACTGCTACCATTCTTTTCACCTTCCTAGGTTAATTTATCGTTATTATATAAATTTCCCTAAAAAGGAATGGTCTAAACACAAAATCCAATATTAAAGATGGATCTTAATCAAAAAGTGTACTTACAGATTTATCTTCATACACTCGAATAATTGCCTCACTAATTAATTTTGCTACAGACAGCTCAACAATTTTATCAATTTTCTTCTCTTCTGGTAACTCAATTGTATTGGTTATCACAAGCTCTTTAATTTTTGAATTCTGAATACGTTCAATAGCAGGACCAGATAATACTGGATGTGTACAACATGCATATACTTCCTTCGCACCATTTTCTATTAACGCATTAGCAGCAAGTGTGATTGTTCCAGCTGTATCAATGATATCATCAATAAGAATCGCTGTTTTCCCTTCAATATGTCCAACAATATTCATGATTTCAGCAACATTCGGACGCGGACGGCGTTTATCAATAATTGCAATTGGTGCTTTTAATCGATCAGCTAATTTACGAGTTCTAGTTACTCCACCATGGTCTGGAGATACAATAACGATATCCTCTAGGTTTTTCGCTTTGAAGTACTCTGCCAAAATCGGTACACCCATTAAATGATCAATAAGGATATCAAAAAATCCTTGGATCTGTGGGGCGTGTAAATCTAGTGTAATAACACGAGTTGCTCCAGCTGTTTCTAAAAGGTTTGCAATTAACTTTGCAGTAATCGGCTCTCTCGCACGAGCTTTACGATCTTGACGAGCATATCCATAATACGGCATTACAATCGTGATTGTTTTTGCAGCAGCACGTTTTAATGCATCAATCATAATTAATAATTCCATAATATGTTCATTAACAGGACCACTAGTTGACTGTATAACAAACACATCACACCCACGGATACTTTCATCAATATTGATTTGTATTTCACCATCACTAAAGCGCTCAACAGAACATTTTCCTAGGCTAATACCCACTTCTTTAGCAATTTCTTCAGCCAAGCTACGATTAGAATTTAACGAAAAAATCTTCAAACTTGAATCTATATATTGTTTCGACATGTTAAACAAAGCCTCCATCAGGAATTAATCTTTTATTCGAGCTATTTCGTTATTAGCCTTTATTTAAATTTATCAGCATAGTCTTCTTTATTGACTTGGCGAGCTCGGGCAATTGATAATGCATTTCCAGGAACATCCTGATTAATTGTTGATCCAGCAGCAACATAGGCTCCTTTTCCAACCGTTACAGGTGCAATTAAATTTGAATTACAGCCGATAAATGCTCCATCTTCAATTTTTGTAAGATATTTCTTTTTTCCATCATAATTTACAGTTATTGTTCCACAACCGATATTTACGTCAGCTCCGACTTCAGCATCACCGATATAACTTAGATGGGACGCCTTGCTTCCATGACCAAAGACAGCTTTTTTAATCTCAACAAAATTTCCTATCTTCACTTCATCATGAATCATAGAGTCTGGACGAATGTGGGCAAATGGTCCAATATTAACATCATTTCCGATATTGCTATTATGCGCAACTGACTGACGGATAATCGTTCTTTCTCCAATCTTACAATCATTAATTTCTGTATGAGGCCCAATTTGGCAATTTGCTGCAATATCAGTGTTCCCTGTGATTACTGTTCCGGGAAGTACTACAGTATCCTGACCAATCACAGCATCAGTTGAAATATACGTGTTGTTTGAGTCAACAATTGTTACTCCATTCAGCATGTGCTTTTTATTTATACGTAATTGCATGATTTTTTCCGCTTGACTTAACGCATACCGATCATTTACACCAAGTGTTTCTTCAAAGTTGCTTGTTTGATATGCGGTAACGATTTCACCCTGATTCTTTAAGATTTCGATTACATCAGGTAAATAAAATTCACCTTGCACATTATCATTAGAAACCTTTTTTAAAGAATCAAATAAAAAACGATTATCAAAACAATATGTACCTGTATTAATTTCCTGAATCAAACGCTCACTCTGGTTAGCATCTTTATGTTCGACAATTTTTTCGACATTACCTTCCGAACCTCTAACAACTCTTCCATAACCTGTTGGGTCCTCTGCACGAGCAGTCAGAATTGTAGCTTTCGCTGAAGTATTTTCATGATGCTTCAGTAATTGCTCCATAGTTTCTGTAGTAATTAGAGGTGTATCACCACATACAACTAAAGTTACCCCTTCTTCTCCTTCTAGAATAGGTGCAGCTTGAATAACAGCGTGTGCGGTACCAAGTTGTTCTTCTTGAAGCGCATACTCACTTGCATTGCCAAGTTGAGATTTTACTTTTTCAGCGCCATGACCGATAATTGTCACAAGCTTTTCTACAGACACTGCTGACACTTGATCCACAACATGTTGTACCATTGGCTTTCCACAAACTGGGTGTAACACTTTATATAATTTAGACTTCATTCTTGTTCCTTGTCCTGCGGCTAATATCACTGCAAACCGTTTTGTCATTTGCTGGCCTCCAATAACCTTTTTATCCATTACGAATATATCTTAAAAAGCCATCTATTTCAAGGAAACAACGAAAACTATCTATTTTAAATTAATATGTATCAACTTTTGTAGAAAAATTTAACTTTTAGTGGAAATTATAGGAGACTTTTTAAGACTTCTGAGGTCCAAATAAAAAAGAGCCTATTACTCTGTAGGCTCTTCGATGTATATTTATTCTTTTAAGAAGCACCAGCTTCTTCAAACTCAACTTCTAATTCTCCTAAACGGTGATACTCGGCTAGTACAGCATCTTGAATCTTTCCTCTTGTACTAGAATTAATTGGATGGGCAATATCTCTAAACTCTCCATCAGGAGTGCGCTTACTTGGCATTGCAACAAATAAGCCATTGTTTCCATCAATTACACGGATATCATGTACAACAAACTCATGATCTAAAGTAATTGAAGCAATTGCTCTCATACGGCCTTCGGTATTCACGCGGCGTAATCTTACGTCAGTTACTTCCATTCTGCTCACCACCTTTTCCGTTGATATCAACATAAGTAAAACCTAGATATAATATTCAACAGAATTTTTTATTTTCCTGCAAAATTAGAAAAATTTTTAAATATTTTTTCAAATATTTGGTGAACTAATGGAACCGACTATTTTTTTATTTATTTTACTAAAGCGATTACTTCAATTTCTACTAGTACATCCTTTGGCAAACGAGCAACTTCCACACAAGAACGCGCTGGCTTATGTACAGAGAAATACTTACCATAAACCTCGTTAATAGCAGCAAAGTCATTCATATCTTTAATAAACACAGTCGCCTTAACAACCGATTCAAAAGATGCACCCGCTTCTGTTAACACTGCTTTAAGATTTTTGAATACTTGTTCAGTTTGCTCCTGAACTCCACCAGTAATTAATTCTCCATCAGCCGTTAGAGGAATCTGACCAGAGCTATAAAACATATTATTTACAATAATACCTTGTGAATATGGCCCAATTGCCTGGGGAGCTAATTCAGTTTGTACGATTTTCATTAACTATTCCTCCATATCTATATCATCAATATTGAAAACTTCGTTACTCTTTAGAAATTTAAAATAGTTACCTTGGTTTACATTGATTTGTTTTTCTTTCACATCAACATTCGTTAGTTTCACGATAGATATATACTCATCAACTAGTCGTTCTTCGATTTCCTCAGATTCAACCAACACACCAATTCCAGCAACATTTGCATTAAACTCTTCAAGAATACTAATCATTCCATTAATTGTTCCGCCTGCTTTCATAAAGTCATCAATGATTAGCACGTTTGACCCCTCATTCAGACTTCTTTTAGCTAATACCATGGTTTGAATTCTTTTGGTTGAGCCAGATACATAGTTAATACTCACCGTTGAGCCTTCTGTGACTTTACTATCACGTCTTACAATGACAACAGGTACATTTAAATAGCTAGCCACTGCATAAGCTAATGGTATCCCTTTTGTTGCTACCGTCATTACCACGTCAATTTTACGGTTACTATATACAGAAGCAAAAAGTTTTCCTACTTGATTGACCAATTTCGGATTTCCAAGTATGTCGGTTAAATAAAGATAACCACCTGGTAGTAAACGATCTGGGTTTGCAATTTGCCCACAAAGCAGCTCGATGAACTCTCTCGCTTCTTTCTCGCCGATATTGGGTATAAAACGAACCCCTCCTGCTGCACCAGCGACTGTTAACAAAGTACCTATTCCTTGTTGCTCAAATGTTTGCTTTATAATTGTTAAATCTTCACTTATTGATGATTTGGCCGAATCATATCTGTCAGCAAAATAGGAAAGAGATACTAAATGCTGAGGGTGTTCCAGTAGATAATTCGTCATATCTACAAGTCTGCTGCTCCGACGAAACTTCATTATTATGACCTCCATAAAATCCGAATGTTTATTAGTAAATATATCACTATTATACGGATTTATTCAAGAGTATTTCGTTCTCCAATTAATCTAACAGCATATACATGTTCACAAAAACCTCTTAACCCATTATAAATACGTTGCATCCTTGACTCATGTTGGACTAATCCAAATACGGTTGGACCACTACCACTCATAAGAACTGCATCTGCTCCAAACTTTTTCATCTGTTCTTTAATATGTGCTACTTCCGGATATAATTTCAAGGTTACATCTTCTAATACATTTCCAACAAGATCACATATTTTAAAATAATTTTGCCCTTTTATTGCTTCAACCATTCCATCAACATCCGGATGTTTTATATCTTCAAGCGATAGATTTTTATAAACATCTGCTGTTGATACACCTATGGTAGGCTTAGCAAGAATGACCCAGCAATGGGGTGGTGCCTCAATATGCTGAATCTTTTCTCCACGCCCGGTAGCTACAGCTGTTCCACCATATACACAAAAAGAAACATCAGAACCAATTTCCGAGCCAATTTCCGCTAATTCATCGATCGTTAACTTTAAATCCCATAACTTATTCAAGCCTCTTAATGTTGCAGCTGCATCACTACTTCCACCTGCAAGCCCAGCAGCAACTGGAATAGCCTTCATAATTGAAATGGCAACTCCTTTTTTAACATTAAAGCGTTTCTTTAATAAGTTTGCCGCTTGGAATGCAAGATTCCGATTATCATCCGGGACAAAACGACTATGGGAAATAATCTTAATGGCATCTTCTTCAAGCTCAACAAGTTCAATCCGGTCTGCTAGGTCAATGGTAGTCATAATCATCTTAACCTCATGATAACCATCATTCCTCTTTCCAAGGACATCTAAAGCCAGATTTATTTTTGCCGGAGCCTTTACTAATAATTTCATGATTCCACCTACTTCATCATTCACTTCATAAAAATTGCTTGGTACTTTATGAATTTCCCTTTTTTTTTCTCCCAACCCATTTTCATGTTATTAACCACATTGTACCATAATAGGGGTATATAAATATCTACATTTCGACAATGTCTAGTTCGATTCTACATCATTCTTTATCTTCGGCCATTTTTGTAAGATTTGTTATTTTTAAAGGTCATCTAAATTAACTATAGTGGTGTTTTTTCTTCCTAAAACTAAAATTAGAACCTAAATACAATTTATCCTAAGTTAGTAAGCAACAATCTCACAGAAACAAACCTATTTCTTTTAAATTTTTTACAAACAGATTTATATATTATAAAATAATGCCCTTTTTTCTCCTTAAGTAACATCTTTTGGAAAAATAAGCCCTTTTTATTTAGACAAATAAGCCGAAGCATGGCTTCGGCTATGTTATTTATATGGAGTTTGGATTTAGTCGAGTTGGTGAAATTAGGAATTTGTTTTCCCGTTATTAGCCAATTGCTCTTGGGCAATTTGAATGGCCCTTTTAACCATGTTTCCAGCATCATTAGCTTTAATGGCACTCCATCCTTCTTTTTGGACAGTTGAATAAAACCCTAAATCTTTTGCTAACTCCTCTTTGAAGGAATGGGACATTAGTCCTTTCCGTCTACTCATAAAGACATCTCCTTTTGGCTGTATCATTTTTATGACAGCACCTAGAGTGTTATCTTTGTTAGTATTTTAAAAAGCAGTTCACTTTATGTATTATCAACTCAAAAAGAAGAAAAATAAAAAGCAGCAAACCAATGTCTACTGCCCACCTATCGCCAAACTTCCTGTTGTCTCATCAAAAAATGTAAGTTGAACGGTTTCTGTTAATACGTCTGCATAGCTATAAGAGACTCTCTCGAATGAATTTTCATCCTGATCAAGTTCTATCACAAATACTGAGGGATATGTTTCAGCAAGCACTCCTGAGCGCTCAATCGTCTTTCTCCGACCACCATTTGCTTTTAATGTTAATCGTTTGCCAAGATTAAAATCTAAATTCTTTTTAATGTCCAGCAACGTTTTACCCATTCGCTCCACCTCACTATACATATTATAACACCACACCATAACGAAGTCAAATAAAATTTAAATTATATCAGTGAAACAAATTGATTGTCAACGATTTTTTTCCTACAAAGTTTTCACTGTACTCAACATATTATCTTCATTATTTTAGAATTTATGTAAAAAAGTTTTATTTTTTTTCGTATTTATATAAAATGTTCTTGAATTATAGAATGGACAAGTTTTTGACTAATCAAAAGTTCGGGAAAACCAAATGTGTGATGGCGAAATTTGTTTGTTTTTATTTTAATTTCGGTGACCGTATCCTAGTTAACCTATAACGCTATTTTCGTGGAGCAAGTACTTCATAGACCGTACTCTTTTAACCCTCTCCTAGGGAGACTCCGTCTTGCCCTTGGAAAACGGATCTGAGAAATTGGAACTTCCCACCCTTAGTTATGCTCAGGCTATAATCTAAAAAAATAGCCAACCCAAATAAAAGACTTGGGTTAGCTTCATGAATATTCACTAGGATTACGATATGGCATGCCAGTTCTTAAGAGACCTCTTGTTTCCACTCCACCTAGTCCCTTATCACCTGTTAGCGTGTTTCTTAGAACGTCCCATACATTTACCCTCTCAACAAATGGGGTAAAACTAATTTTAGCAACAATATAAACTGGATCTAACGCATGAATATTTACTCTTGAGGGTGAACTAGCAAAGTTTGCTCCAGCACGGATAAGTGACTCAAAATGGGATTGGCATGCACCAGCAAAAATAACTAGCTGATCAAGATGAGGAACTTTCTTTCGGGCTTGTCGAACAGTCTGGGCAAAGTGCAATGAATGACGATACGCTTTTAACTCAGACAGTTTTCCCTTAGACTTTGAATATGCATCATGTCCGGTTATAACTAATATATCAGGGCGATAACGATCAATTAGCTCGCCAACCTTTTCGGGCATTTCTTTTTCATTACAATGTACTCCATAGACAGGGACCCCAATTTTTTCATAAAGTGAAAGGCACTTTTTTAGATAAACTGGGTCTCCATCAATATGAAGGACTCGCCCTGGCATTTGAAAGAAATCTTGCTCATTTTTATATCCACCTGTAGCATTGTATTCATTTTTTTGCCGAATCAGATGATAATCTTGTCGAAAAAGTCGAAAGGAATTCTCCATTATCTCATCTTCCTTACGCTTTCTCTCAACCTTCTCATTCTCATCTATCTTCATCAAATCTTGATAAGGAGCATCTGCTATTAGTCTTACATCTTCACCATAAAGAATAACCATTTGCTGATTTCCTTGTATGACTTTTATATCAATCACTCGGAATAATAAATCCCCTTTATATGACTTTCGGGCAACAATATCTCCCACTTTTATATCCATAATCCTCACTCCATCTAGTGATCATCGTTTCCTTCTCCATAGCCTATGCAATATGAATCAGAGTGGTGAAGAAAGAAAAGCAGAAGCTACAGGCCTATGCAAATTATTACTCACATCATAGAGTATGAAATATGAGTATTTGCACCTTGGAGTATGAAAAATAGTGTAGTGTATTCACCTGGTATGGAATGAGCGGAGAGCCACTTGACTCCTGCGGGATTTAGCAGCCTCGTGAGACCCCGCAGGAGCCCGCCCCTGGCGACGAGGAGGCTCATGAGACCACCCCAGTGGACGCAGCTCATGGAACTACACTATCAAAAAAATATGTACTAATTAAAAGCAAATAAAAACGACCAAATCTTTTTCGATTTGGTCTAATAAAAATTTTTTGTGTGGTTTGCTTCTTTTTTACGATTTAAGATTAAACCTATCTAACAACTCATCACTTAGCCTTCCAAATTCTGCTATAGACAATGTTTCCCCTCTTCTTTGGGGATCAATATTTGCTTCACTTAGGCATTTTTCAATGATTTCTTTCTTTGATTTACCATCTTGAAGGCTACTCGTCAGGTTATTTAATATTGTTTTTCTTCGTTGAGAAAATGAAGCCCGTACAATTTCAAAGAAAAATTCCTCATTCTTTACCTCAACTGCTGGCTTGTCTCTTTTTAATAGACGAATCACCGCGGAATCAACATTAGGTTGTGGAACAAAGACGGTTTTAGGAACAATCATTACCACCTCTGCCTCCGTATAGTACTGAACAGCGATAGATAGTGATCCATATTCCTTTGTACCTGGTTTAGCTGATATTCGCTCTGCCACCTCTTTTTGAAGCATGACAACCATTCCCCTAATAGGTAATTGCTCTTCAAGTAATTTCATGATAATAGGGGTTGTTACATAATAAGGAAGATTCGCAACGACCATTAAATCTTCTACGTTATCCATCTTTTTATCCAATACTTCTCTTACATCCGCTTTAAGGATATCACTGTGGATAATTTCGACATGCGGATATGGTGACATGGTATCTGATAAAATTGGTAATAGACGTTGATCAATTTCAAAAGCAACTACTTTTTTTGCTCTTTTTGCTAATTGTTCCGTTAATGCACCAATCCCAGGACCTATTTCAATCGCTCCGGAGTTTTCTCCGATTTCTGCATGATCAACGATTCGATTTAGGATATTAGTATCAATTAAAAAATTCTGCCCTAAACTTTTCTTAAAGGAGAAGCCGTACTTTTCTAAAATTGCCTTTGTTCTTAGCGGTGTAGCAATATCTTTATTCACTTCTGTAAATCCCCCTGTAACACATCTTTTAACGCCTCTGAAAAGGTTTCTTGTGTTATTTTAAACATCCGTAACCTTCTGTGTAGTTGTTTCCCATTAGTATACCCAATTTTTAAGATTGTTCCGAGTTTTTCTCTTCTTTCTTTCGACCCGGCACCACCTATTAAGCCTGCATCGACTAAGTCTTGAAATTCGATTTCAATGGAGGGCTCCTCCATTTCCTCTTGCACGGAACTTAATGCCTCTCTTATCGCTTTAACAGAAGCATGCTCAACACCTAGTCCCTTACCTTTCTTAGCAATTGCCTCATCCTTTGGTAAAAAGGCGTGTTTACAGCCCGGAACTGCCTCAGATACAATATTTCGTATTCGTTCCCCAGGATAATCAGGGTCTGTAAAGATAATAACACCTCTTACCCTCTGTGCTAATTTAATTTTCTCAATAGTAGTCTCATTTACCGCTGAACCATTTGTCTCAATGGTATCAGCTCTCACTGCCCTTTTAATGGCTGTTGTATCATCTTTACCTTCAACAACTATGATTTCTTTAATTATCATTTTTTTCCTCCAAAAAGTGAAACCTTTTAAGAGTTCCATCGTCTATTATAGTAATTAGAAAATTTCTTTTAGTTTATATGTAATTCTATAAAAAAATTTATTTCTTATGTATGCCCGCGCTTGCCTTATGCCTGTCGCCGATGAACGAGCGCCTTCCGCTTTTCAGTATACAGCAAAAAAGCAGGAGATAAAAATCCCCTGCTAAAAAACACAAACTAGTTAAGAATTTTGATTTTTACTTTTTTAGAACCCCATCGATATGCCTGTGACTTTTCTGGGAAGAAGACATCAATCTTATTTCCTCTTATGCTTGAACCTGTATCACCTGCAATGGCATATCCGTATCCTTCTACATACACCTTTGTTCCTAATGGGATTACACTTGGATCAACGGCAATGACTTTCATATTAGGATTTGCCTTTAAGTTAATTCCTGTGCTAGTAATACCGGAACATCCGCTACAATACGCTGTATATGCTGTGGAAGATACATAAAATTCTTTTGCGACTGAATCATTACCACGTGATACTTGCTTTTGTTGAACGACCTTTGTTCCAACAGCAACTATTCTATTAATGCTTTCACTTACTGTTTTTGTTTCGAGTAATTCTCGAGAAACCTCTTTACCATTTTCCAAGATTACCTCGTAATGTTTGGCAATTTTACCTTCTTTACCAGCATTTACGATTTTCTCTCTTCCTTTTTCGAGGGTATCATCTTTTTTGGTAACTACAGCATATGAAACCGGTTCTTCCACTACATCGGTGACTTTTTCTACACGGATGACGTTCACTATACTATCTTTTACAATCTCTTGATCCACTTCTGGTTCTACACGATCCAATTTTCCAAGTGTGATGTTTTGATTTTTCAAAAAGTCAGCGACAGTAGTCGAAGTTGACCAAACTTGTTGTTTCTTACCGCCAACATTCAATGTTAATTCGAATGCTTTTTCGATATTGATTTCAAGTCCCGTTGCAATCTCTGTTTCAAGATTAGGTGTAACAACATCATGTTCATTTATATCAATCTCTTTAAATTCAAGTAAATCGTTTACCGTATCTAGCGTTGTCCATATCTTCTCTTGTTCATCACCAATAGCAATATGTACTGGAACAGCAGCTTCCCATACAATGTTCATATTGTTTTCGATTTTGGCATCTAGAGAATGGGATAGATGATCCTCCTCTCGCAACTCAATTTCAAAATCCGCTAAGACTTCATCCACTGTGTTTGCGTGCGTCCTTATGACCTGTTCTTCGCCATCTAACGATAATGTTACTGTTTCTTTGGTAACCTCATATGCGCCGTAAGCTGTACCAGCAGCGGTTAAGGTTAGTAAACTACTAACTGAGACTATGAATCTCTTTTTGTTCATTGACTCGGATAACAGCTTTTTCATGTTTTTTAACACGATGAAAAACGCCTCCTTCTCCTCGGAGAGATTATATAAACATTCTCTGTTGCTGTCAACCCCTCCTTCTAAAACTTGGACCGTACTCAATATTATGCAAAGGTTTATCCAAAAAGAAAAGGAGAACTTGTCGACAAAGAAATATATGTATACGATAAGGATTGTAGAACTTTTTTCTCTCTCTCTCTTTTAGGACAAGTTTCCCTAACATTTACCAAAGAAAAAAATCAGTTTATGTCGAAAATCTTCAATGCATTGTCGGACGTTTTCTGAGCAATTTCATCAAATGTGACCTCTTTTAATTCAGCCAATTGTTCTGCAATGTATTTAACATATGACGGTTCATTACGTTTCCCTCGAAACGGATGTGGAGTTAAATAAGGACAATCTGTTTCAATCAATAGTCGATCTAAAGGAATTTGTTTAGCAACCTCTTTTGGTTGTTTTGCATTTTTAAATGTAACAGGACCTCCAAAAGAAATATAAAAATTCATATCCATACACTGTTTTGCCACTTCGAAACTACCTGTAAAACAATGCATGATCCCCCCAACTTCTGCCGCATTCTCTTCTTTAAGAATTTCTACGATATCAGCAGTTGCATCACGATTATGTATGACAATTGGGAGCTTCACTTTTTTCGCAAGGGCAATTTGTTTTCTAAAAACCTCTTTTTGAATGTCTTTTGGGGATTTATCCCAGTAATAATCCAGACCCATCTCACCAATTGCGACGACTTTTGGGTGTGCTGTTAGTTCTTCAATCCAATGCAAATCTTCTTCTGTCATATCAATTGCATCAACCGGATGCCAACCAATGGTAGCATAGATAAATTCATACTGATCTGCCAGTTCAATTGCTCTCTTGATTGTAGGTCGATCAAACCCGACAACCACCATTTTTTCTACTCCTTCAAGTCTCGCTCTATCTATGACCTCTTCAACATCTTCTTCGTATTGAAGTGCGTTTAAATGGGCATGTGTATCTATTAGCATATTTACCACCTTTAATCTTTTTTTCAAACAGAAAGACGAAAACAGAAGGGACAGATTCCTCTGCCCCGCTATCTATTCATTACTACTCATTATTTAACTTTAGATCCATTTGGAAGGGTTTGATCAACAGTTGCAAGTGATAACATCCCTTCCTCACTACCTGCTAAAATCATGCCTTGAGAAAGCTCTCCTCTTAACTTAACCGGTTTTAAATTTGTCACACAAATAACTTTTTTACCAATAAGATCTTCCGGTTTATAAAATTTCGCAATTCCTGATACCACCTGACGTTTTTCATAACCAAGATCCAATTGAATTTTGAGAAGCTTATCTGCCTTCTTTACAGGCTCTGCATGAATAACCTCTGCTACACGCAAATCAACCTTCATAAAATCATCGATTAAGATTTCATCAGTAACAGGAACCTCTTTTTTCTCCTCTTTAACAGGCGCTGACCCTTGCATTTGAGTTTTAATAAAATCCACTTCTACCTCCATCTCTAAACGCGGGAAAATAGGATTTCCTTTGGAAACAGTGATACCCTCAGTTTTCAATCCAAACTCCTTTAAACTATCCCATGTCCGGTAACTCTCATCAACTAGTCCCAGCTGATTAAAAATTTGTGATGGGGTTGTTGTTAAGAATGGTTGTAACATCACAGCTGCAAATCTTAATGACTCTGCTAAATGAGACATGACTGATGCTAGTGCAGCTTTTTGATTCTCATCCTTAGCTAATACCCAAGGCTGTGTTTCATCAATATATTTATTCGTGCGACTAATTAATTGCCATAATGAAGCTAATGCGACGGAAAACTCTAGGTTCTCCATAGAATCTTCATATTTCTTTAAGCTTTCCTGAACAGCATTTGTGAGCGGTTGATCGAAATCAGTCACAGGACCTTGATATGCAGGTATCTTCCCATCAAAGTATTTATCAACCATGGCAATTGTACGGTTTAAAAGGTTTCCTAAATCATTTGCAAGATCAAAATTGATACGTTCAACAAAGCTTTCAGGTGTAAATACACCATCTGAACCAAATGGTACTTCCCTTAGTAAATAGTAACGTAGAGCGTCTAGTCCAAAACGGTCAATAAGTGTCACAGGATCGACAACATTTCCTTTTGACTTTGACATTTTCCCATCTTTCATCAATAACCAACCATGTGCAAACACTTTTTTAGGTAGTGGAAGATCTAGTGCCATTAACATAATTGGCCAATAAATTGTATGGAATCGAACGATTTCTTTCCCAACTAAATGAACATTTGCTGGCCAATATTTTAGATATGCCGAATCATCCTCTGTTCCGTATCCTAACGCCGTAATATAGTTTGATAATGCATCAATCCAAACATAAATCACATGCTTTGGATTTCCTGGTACTTTTACTCCCCAGTCAAAGGTAGTTCTAGAAACAGCTAAATCTTCAAGACCTGGCTTGATGAAATTATTAATCATTTCATTTTTCCTAGACTCTGGTTGAATAAAGCCAGGGTTTTCTTCATAATATTGTAACAATCTGTCCACATATTTACCCATTTTAAAGAAATAAGATTCTTCCTTTACTAGTTCAACAGGATGGCCACTATCAGGGCTTTTTCCTCCAACCACTTTTCCATCTTCCATGATTGGATCTACAAGTTGATGTTCTGTATAAAACGTCTCATCTGGAACAGAGTACCAACCTTCATACTCATCTAAGTAAATATCACCTTGATCTAGTAGTTGTTTAAAGATCTTTTCAACAACATCTTTATGTCGGTTTTCAGTTGTTCTAATAAAATCATCATAAGAGATGTCCATTTTTGACCATAAGTCTTGAATACCAGAAACAATTTCATCTACATATGCCTGAGGAGTAATTCCTTTTTCTTCTGCTTTTCGTTGAATCTTCTGTCCATGTTCATCTGTTCCCGTGAGATATCTTACATCATATCCTCGCAAACGCTTATAACGAGCAAGAGCATCCCCTGCAACGGTTGTATAGGCATGACCGATATGTAATTTACCACTTGGATAATAGATTGGTGTTGTAATATAAAACGTTTTTTCTGCCATTAATAAATCCTCCTAATTACCTATCCAATAAAATCTATATTATATGTATCTTAGTTTATTTTAAATTAAATTCTTCACAAATTCATCTATTCCTCTTCTAACATCAAAATATACATAAAAAAAGGTACTTATGCAATCAACCCCCTTTAAAAGAGCTTATAATCCCGAATAATTTATATTATGTTTAAATAACAGTTTTTTACTAATAAGTGTTTATCCGCCTATATCTGGTGATAAATGTAAAATGAGTGTAGCAATGTTTTTGTCGAACACCCTGAATATTTTGTCGAAAAATAAAAATATAAAGAACCCACTTACATACCCAATAATATAATACTAATATAATATAATTGTTCTAATATAATTTAAAAACAGTTGATTTAATCACGTTCCCAGAAAATCTATTATACATTTTTTTAAAGTATTGCAAACATTTGTAATTAATTATTGACGGTAATTGGAAACACTGGTATTATAAAAACATAAGATTTTTGTCGAATAATGACGAAATTAAAAATAGATTGTAATTTTTTTACACATAGATGTGAGAGGGGAAATTTCCATGAAATCTACAGGTATTGTTCGTAAAGTTGATGAATTAGGACGTGTTGTAATACCAATTGAATTACGTCGTACATTAGGTATTGCTGAGAAAGATGCATTAGAGATTTACGTTGATGACGAAAAAATTGTACTAAAAAAATATAAGCCTAATATGACTTGTCATATTACAGGCGAAGTTTCTGATAACAATATCGCTTTGGCCGGGGGAAAAATCGTGCTTAGCCGCGAAGGTGCAGAACAAATGCTGCAAGAATTACAAAACAATCTTGAAACTTCTAAATAAGTATAAAAAGCTGTTCGAATCTCGAACAGCTTTTTATTTGTTGATGGCTATTTGCGTAAGCTTTTTTGCTTATGAGGTTTTTGAAAAAGTAATAAGACCAAGTGGTGTGGCATCTTTTCCTACCCACCATTATTACATTTAATACTTTTAATGCCTTGTTAACTCTTTAAATTGGACAACAATTCTGTCAGAAAAGATCCTCTATTGATGATATTCATTGTATACTTCCCTTTTAGGAAGTTGTCTAACCTTAGAGACCTCTTTAATCGCGTCCTTTGATGACATTCCTTCATTTATGTAGTGTTCGATATGTTGCATAATAGTTAAATCAATCCACCACTCATCTTCTAACGTCTCCTCATCAAATGACCCTTCAACAATTAAGCAAAACTCTCCTCTTATTTGATCTTCTTTAGACCAGTCAATAACAGATTCTAAATCACCTCTAATAAACTCTTCAAATTTCTTAGTTAGTTCTCTTGAAACTGATATTTTCCGATTACCAAGTACATCTTTTATAATTTGAAGAGTTTCCTTTAACCGGTGTGGAGCTTCATAAAATATCAATGTAGAATCTAGGTGTTTCAATTTTTCCAACTGATTTTTCTTTTCTTTTTTTTGGCGATCTAAAAAGCCAAAAAAGTAGAATGGCTGTGTTGGTAAACCTGAGGCAATCATCGCCGTTAATGCAGCATTAGCTCCTGGTAATGGCACCACATGAAGTTGTTTTTCTACTGCTTGGACTACAAGTTCATATCCAGGATCAGAGATCGTCGGTAGACCTGCATCACTAACAAGTCCGATATTTTTCCCTTCGACTAATAGATCAATTATTTTATCACCACTTGATTCTTTATTATGGTCATGATAGCTGATAATAGGTGTTGTAATTTCAAAATAATTGCAGAGCTTTTTCGTATGACGAGTATCTTCAGCAGCAATAACATCTACATCTTTTAATAGATTAATGGCTCGAAATGTCATGTCTTCTAAATTTCCTATGGGAGTTGGTATTAGATATAGCGTACCCGTTTCTTTAGTCCCCTGAAAGCTCTTTTGTTGCCACATAGTTTCTCTCCACCTTTCACTATCCTTATTTTCCTCCATAAAGAATTTCATTTAACTCGTTTGTATATTCATTTTGTTGGTTATATACAATGAGTGGAGGCAATATTTTCAAGTCTGGATTTCCATCTTTTATTCCTTCAATTAATAAGGTATTAGCTTCCTTCCCTTGCTTCGGATATACAAACTGTAGTCTCTTGGGCTCTATTCGATATTGTCGCATAAGGGTTAGTATATCTAATAGTCTTCCTGGGCGATGAACCAAGGCTACCTTACCACCTTGTTTTACAAGCTGGCTACTTACTCTGATTACATCTTCTAGGGTACAAAAAATTTCATGTCTAGCGATGGCAAAATGTTCATTTTTATTGATTTCTTCCTTACCAGGTGTTTGGAAATATGGTGGGTTACATGTGACGATATCAAATTTGCCATGCCCATAAATGCTAGGCATGTCCTTTATATCGCCATGAACAATCTTAATTTGTTCGTCTAATTGGTTATACTCAATACTTCTTTTTGCCATTCCATATATCTTTTCTTGTATTTCTATCCCGGTGATCTCAGACCGGGTTCTCAACGATAATAGCAAGGGAATAACGCCGTTTCCTGTACATAAATCGATGATCTTTCCCTTTTGAATTGGAACGTAAGCAAACTTAGCCAAGAGGACTGTATCCAATGAAAAAGCAAAAACAGATGGACTTTGTATAATCTTTAGATCTTCTGCTAATAAATAGTCCAATCGTTCATTTTCAAATAAATCAACCATTATAAAGTCGTTCCTTTCTTTACGTCATTCTTTATTATCATTCACTTTATCATAAAAAAAAGTCCCCCAAAAAGGAAGACTGATTTACTTCTTATTTAAGAAGGATAAACAAAATAAACAATCACCATCTTTTCGAACGCTACCATAATGAACATTGCAAATATGGAAACCTTCTTGATAAAGTCGTGCTAAATTATCATAGCCTTCACCAATATCCATTTGCTGTTTTTGTGTTGTTTCTTTATTACCCTTACCAGCTTTTTGTTTTTTCTTCGTGACTATAGGTTGTTCTAGTCGTCGACGTAGATGATCATTTTCAATTTGTAGATTGTGATTTTCTTCAAGTAATTCTCCTAGGTGCTGTTTCAAATCTCCTAATTGCTTGTATAAATGACCAATTTGTTCTTCCATACTACTTACAGATTCAAATATGTCCTTTTTGTCCACGATATCCACCTCGTTAATCTGTGGCTTGTATCGAAACAGCTCCTTCTTTGAGTAGTTCATCCCATGTGTACTCGATAACACGATCACGGTCTACTAACTCAACTTGAAGTACTCTCTCTAGAATATTTAAGCCTACGACCTTCCCTAGTCCAGTTGGTGTTTGAATCATCTCACCTAAATCAGGTAACTGTTCCTTCGCAGTTTCATATTCATCATTTTCATACTTCAGACAGCACATTAAACGACCACAAAGACCAGATATTTTTGTAGGATTTAACGATAAACTTTGATCCTTCGCCATTTTAATGGACACAGGCTCAAAATCTCCTAAGAATGTTGAACAGCACAGCATTCTACCACAAGGCCCAATTCCACCAAGCATTTTTGCTTCATCTCTGACACCTATTTGTCTTAATTCAATACGCGTGCGGAATATCCCTGCTAAATCTTTTACAAGTTCTCTAAAATCTACTCTTCCATCTGCAGTAAAGTAAAAGATTACCTTATTACGATCAAAGGTATATTCTACATCAACAAGCTTCATATCCAAATTATGTTCAATTACTTTTTGGAAACAAACCTCATATGCTTCTTTCGCCGCTTGCTTATTTTCGTTGACAATTAATTTGTCCTTTTGTTCCGCAATTCTAACCACTTTTTTTAGTGGTAAGACAATATCATTCTCATCAACTTCTTTTTTATTTATAACAACTTTACCATATTCAATACCTCGGACGGTTTCTACAATAACAAATTCTCCATCTGGAATGGTAAAGCCATTAGGATCGAAGTAATAGATCTTTCCTGCCTTTTTAAAACGTACACCAACTACATCATACAAATCGTAACCCCTCCTGCAATTTGAATACCAGTTGTTCCATTAATAAATGTGGATTCATGTTGGTGTTTAGACGTTGTTTCGCCTCGAGAATGACAGCTACTTGTTCATTAACGCGCCTAGAAGAGGATTGGAGTGCGTGCTGTTTGAGTAAATCTTTCTTATCTATATTTACTACATTAACTTCCTCACCAATTTGTATCTGCATTAAATCTCTATATAAAAGCAATAATAAACTTAACCCTAAGTCTACTTGTGCCTTTTCTTTAAAATGTGTTAACCACTTATCCTGGATCAGAAAGAGCGCATCCATAGGTCGAGTTTGTAACACCTCATATAATTGTAACACTATCGCCCTTGACTGTCCAAACCATTCATCCTGACAAAGGTTATAAGCACCATCTACATCATTCGTAATATTTGAAACGATGGCTGCAAATGTAGGTGTGACTTCTCTTTCTATCAGACGGCTTCTTAAAATTTTGGCCGACAATGGCTTGAATGAAAGAATCTGACATCTTGAAAGGATTGTATCTAACATACGATGAATTTGCTCTGTTAAAAGGATAGCCACCGTTTGACTACTGGGTTCCTCCAAAAACTTAAGCAAGCTATTCGCAGCATTAGCAGTCATTCGATCTGCATGTTCAATAATATACAGCTTCTTATTTGATTCAACGCCCGTTTTAGAGAATTCCTCTTGTAGTGATTGAATTTGTCCCTTTTTGATCGAAAGTCCGTCCGGTTCGATCATGTGTAGATCTGGATGGTTTCCAGAATCTATTCTCTTACAATTACTACACTGATTGCAAGGCTTCACTCCATCTGCATGGTTTTTACAAAAATATGCTTTAGCAAACAATACACTAATATCTTTTTTTCCGGTACCTTTATTTCCTTCAAATATATAGGCATGGGCAACACGGTCTTTTTTAAAACTATTCTCAATCATTTTTAGAGCGATCGGTTGCTGTTCATAAAGCTGTTCCCATGTTTTAGCCATGAAATATCACACTTCCATCTTACTTATATAGGTCAATTAGCAAACCCTTAATCTCACCAATCTTATTTAAGATATCAATAGATTCTTTCTCCCTGTTAATAATATCCTTTGATAATTCGTATAATTCTTTATCTATGTTTTCGACTAAATTCAACGTTCGTGCATTTCCTTCATAGCTCCAGTGATTTGTTTGCTTTAAATTCAGACCAAAATCAACTACTTCCTGAACAAAACCCTTTACAAGCTTTTTAAATGAAGCTAAATCCTTAAAGGTACGAGATTTAGATAACCTTTGACCAGCATTTTCAATTTGCGTCATTAGCTTATTTAATTCACTTACATGAAGCTTTTGTTCATTTTTTGAAAATTGTAAACCAAAAGATGATGAATCCTGTGACTTACTTAAAGTAGTAGCTTTGTCATTATTTAGTGACATTCTCATGTCCTGATTAATTTTCATAACAGAGTTTCCTCAAGACCTTTTTAGAATTGATGAAACTGTTCGATTGGTAGTACGAAGACTGTTGCTCCACCAACCTCAACTTCAACCGGATATGGAACATATGAATCTGCATTTCCACCCATTGGTGAAACAGGTGCGACTAATTGGTCACGATGCTTACAATTGTCTTTAATAATTTGTAATGCTTTATCAACCCTAATATCCTCAACACCCATAATAAATGTCGTATTTCCTGAACGCAAGAAACCGCCTGTGCTTGCTAACTTTGTAGCACGAAAATTATAATCCACCAATGCTTGTGATAGTCGATTACTGTCTTTATCTTGAACCACCGCGACAATAAGTTTCATCTTATTGACCTCCTTCTATTTTAACACTTATTTGTGTTCACTTCATTTTATGAGTAGCTGAAAGAACCTTTTTTGAGCACTTTTTTATTGTTAATTAATCCATATAATAGGCAAAACCATACTCTTCCGAATAAAAGAGTAGGAAACTCGGAAGAATTATTTCAGGAGCTGTCTTTTTTGACAACAACCCTAAAAAAAGCAAGTCCTTTTTCTTTTTGTTACTATTATAACAAGAAATATGTCTACTAAAAGAAAAACCATAAAAAAACCCTCTAATTTCGTTGACCGAAATAAGGAAAGGTACATAATGTACTCATCCTTTAGTTTTCTTTTTAGATTAAAACGTATATTATTTAACCTATAACCTTCTTACTTCTATACATAACATAAAAACCCCTTCATTTCTGAAGAGGCATCATCATTTTTAGGGAGTTTTTCCAATTTCGATCCAAAAAACCGGTAATAAAACCACTTCAATGATACATTGATATGCTGAAGATGAAAATAAGTACCTTGTACAACTATCATTGATCTGCACTACATGGTTCAAATCGCCTTTATCTATCCTAAAAATCATTTGGCCTAGCTAGTTCCATCTCCATTCGCTGCGATCACTCGCGGGATACCGTGGGCGTCTAGGAGCCGCATCGTTGATTTTGACTCCTCAAGCTCTCCTAAAAGCCACTATATCCAACAGGAGTCGATTGGCTATTCGCCCGCAAGATTAAACTAAGTTAGTGCTTTTCCCTTTAGTGCAAATACTTTATTTCAAGTTCTATTATATGACTAATTATTTTAGTCTATCTTTTATGACTGCTTTAATATCTGAAACTACGCGCTCGACTTCTTGGTTTGCATTAATCCTTACAATTCTCTCAGGAAATCTTTTGATAACCTCTTCATAACCTTCATAGACTTTTTGATGAAAATGAATCTCTTCTAGATCTAACCTATTTACTTCTCTTTCCTTATTTTTACTTATACGAGTTAAGCCGACTTCAGGGTCAAGATCCAAGTAAAAAGTGATATTAGGCATAAAGTCTCCGATTGCAAATTGATTAATTGAAAGGACCTCATCAATGCCAAGCCCCCTAGCATATCCTTGATAAGCCAAACTACTATCAATAAACCGGTCACATAACACAATCTTACCTTCATGAAGTGACGGAATAATTTTTTCCACCAAATGTTGTCTTCTAGCAGCCGCATATAACAAGGCCTCAGTCCGACCATCCATTTCTGTGTTTTTTGTATCTAATATAACGGAGCGTATTTGTTCTGCAATTTCAATTCCACCAGGCTCTCTTGTAACAATAACCTCTTGGCCATTATCCTCGAAATACTCCTTTATAAAATTTATAACCGTAGACTTTCCTGAACCCTCAACGCCTTCAAGATTAATTAAGTAACTCATATAAAGACTCCCATCTAACAATGTTCTATTTAAATACTAATATTTTATCTTCTTTGAATTGATGACCTTGAAATCGAGTCCCTGCTTGAATATAATATTTCAACAGCTCTACTTGTCTCTTTGTAATCCGCTCTCCTGTCATAACTAGTGGTATTCCAGGCGGATATGGAATCACCATTTCAGCTGATATCTCACCTATCGCAGCTTCAAACAACACAGCTTTTTTATTGTACCTTTTTATTTCCTGATAGGACAAGGCTAACCCACTAATTTTCTCATCTTCTAGCAAGACAGTAAATGAACTTGATTTTATATTTGGTATGGTCTTAAATAGCGTTCCTATAAGGATACCTAGTCTTCTCATTTCACGTATATTTGACGATAGTGGTAAAACAAGTAAAACATTATGAGGGTCAGCCATTTCTGCAAAAACTCCATTTTCCTCAAGCAAAGATTGTAGTTCGAAACCATTTAATTCAGTATTAGACTGAATAGTTACCTTTAAGGGATCTGTTGAAATTTGTTTAACACCCGACTCTACTACGTTTATTTGCGAAATGCCAGATAACTCTTCCTTGAAAGCTTGTACTCCTTCAAGAATATCTTTTGTACCACCTTGCACCTTCATTTTAGACAAATAAAACCGTGCTACATCTAATGATGCCATAATGGGGTATGATGGACTGCTTGACTGTAATACCTGGAGATAATAAGCAATACGACTTACATCAACTAACTTACTATTAACATGTAAAAATGAACCCATTGTCATCGCAGGAAGTGTCTTATGTGCTGAATGAACCACAACATCTGCATTTGCCTGAACTGCTGAACGAGGGAAGTCCTCCAATATAAAATGTGCACCATGAGCTTCATCAACTAAAACAGGTATATTTTTTACATGTGCTTCAATTACGATTTCACTTATATCAACACTCATGCCATAATAATTAGGGTTTGTAAGAATTACCGCTTTAGCATTTGGAAAGCGTTCTAGAGCCAATTTAACGGTATCTAATAACAGACAAGAAGCAACCTTCACCTGATGATCATATTCTGGAGCTAAAAAAACCGGTTTGACCCCAACCAATTGTAAAGCATTGATAATTGATTTGTGTGAGTTTCTCTGTACAAGCACCACGTCATTCTCACTACAAACTGCAAGAATCATTGCTAAGTTGCCAACCGTTGATCCGTTTACAAGAAAAAAGCTTCTTTCAACTTCATATAAATCAGCCGTTAACTTCTCGGCCTCAGAAATAATACCTTCTGTATGATGCAAATTGTCTAGACCAGTTAACTCTGTTACATCTATTTTTAACATATTCTCAAATGTAGTTTTAGCTTCTTTCGGAAACAATTGCCCATACTTATGTCCAGGGACATGAAAAGATATTGGGTTATTTTCCTTATGTTTAATTAATCCTGTGTATAATGGAATTTGATTCTGATTCATAGGAACTCCTTAATATTCTTTATATCTCTTATCATAATACATTTTCATCTAAAATCTCCAACACTCACGAAATACACCAGGCCTTGGTCATCCACGAAAGCGTATCGGCCTTGACAAAAGATGTAAAATCATAGTTCAAAGCTGTTTGCTTATAACGTTATAAGACACTAAGTTTATATTAACAAAAAAAAGGCCCTTTACTGGACCTGTAGTAATTATTAAAATACAATTTTATATTCTTTTAATCTAGGAATATATCTCAGGTGTAGTCACATTCTTTAGCTTTGACAGATAATAAAGATACTTCGGATCATTTGTTTCTGTTTGGATCATATCCTTTTCACAATCTGTGCAAATAAATTTTGTGTATAAATGTATCCCTCTAAGTTTTGACTCTTCACATATTACACATGTTTCCCCAATATGCTTGTTTGTTATAAGTGAACTCAACTGCCTCCACCTCCATTAACATCTTTCCCATAAGTATAAAATGTATACACAATTTTTAATTTAACCTACAATTTTTTTTGTATCACTCACTATAATATGTAGAAATACCTATGTTGAGCCTGTATATAATTAATTTTTCATAAAGGATTACTTCCTCTCTCCATTTTCAAATCCCTTTCTTAATAAAGTTAATAGGGCTTATCCTGTTGAAAATTTATATTTACAATAAGCAATCCAATATCATATAATCCTGATAAGAATACTAAGGATTAGGGTGAATTGGATGAATAAATTAATTATTTTTTCGTTTATTGGCTTTTTAGCACAACTTGTAGATGGTGCTTTGGGTATGGGATTTGGTGCAACATCTGCTTCATTATTATTAATGTTTGGGATAGCCCCAGCTGTCGCTTCAGCTTCAATTCACATGGCGGAAATAGCCACCACAGCTGCATCTGGTGCTTCTCATATATGGTTTAAAAATGTTGATAAAAACATCTTAATAAAGTTGACAATTCCTGGAGCGATTAGTGCATTTATAGGCGCAGCTTTCCTTAGTAGTATACCGGGTGATTTAATCAAACCATTTATATCAATCTTTCTATTATTACTAGGATTCTATATCATCATAAGATTTTTATTTTTTAGTCAAACAGGATATAAAAATCAATCACCAAACCTTTCAAAAAAGTTTTTAACTCCACTGGGATTGATAGGTGGATTCTTTGATGCTGTTGGAGGTGGTGGTTGGGGACCAATTACGACACCTGTATTACTTACACGAAGGGGAATTCCTCCTAAAAAAGTAATTGGAACTGTCGCCACTAGTGAGTTTGCTATTGCGGTTTCTGCTACATTAGGGTTCATTTTGTTTCTAGGTATTGAGCACTTTCAATGGTTTTGGGTTCTATCCTTTATGATTGGTGGAGTTATTGCAGCCCCAATTGCTGCTTGGCTTGTTAGAATTGTACCTTCATATATGTTAGGAGTATTAGTTGGAGGGTTTATTATTCTTACAAACTCTATGACCATTATTAAAGCAGCTTCATTACCTATTTCTTGGGCCATATTAACTTATTCTCTAATCATTTCTCTATGGGTTGTAGCGATATTATTTCAATTAAAGAATAGAAAAATTTTTTTAGCTATAGATTAAGACAGCAAACTAAGGTATTGGTATAAATTTTTAAAAATTTATACCCTCCGCTTTTCACTCCCCTTCATCCTCGTTTCTTGAAACCCAACCATTTTATTAATTGTATTTCGTATTCTTTTACTAATACTTATTTTAGTAAGAACCATTCGGTTTAGGTCAAAGAAAAAGACCCATTCAATGAATGGGTCTTCTCTAAGTGCCCAGAGACGTCCTACTCTCGTAGTGGTCGTCCCCCAACTACCATGGCGCTGAAGAGCTTAACTTCCGTGTTCGGTAGGCCGGCTTCCGATGACCACTATGTATCCCTTTTCTAATCGTACTCATTATTCTAGTATAAACCTTACGGTTTTAAATAAGAAAAAAAGACCCATTCAATGAATGGATCTTTCCTAAGTGCCTAGCAACGTCCTACTCTCACAGGGGGAGTCCCCCAACTACCATCGGCGCTGAAGAGCTTAACTTCCGTGTTCGGTATGGGAACGGGTGTGACCTCTTCGCCATCATCACTAGACTTATGAAGGTTCGCGCCTTCAAAACTAGATAACGTTCAGACATTCATTAATTATTTGGTTAAGTCCTCGATCGATTAGTATCAGTCAGCTACACACGTCACCGCGCTTCCACCTCTGACCTATCAACCTCGTCATCTTCGAGGGATCTTACTAGCTTGCGCTATGGGAAACCTCATCTTGAGGGGGGCTTCATGCTTAGATGCTTTCAGCACTTATCCCGTCCACACATAGCTACCCAGCAATGCCCTTGGCAGAACAACTGGTACACCAGCGGTGTGTCCATCCCGGTCCTCTCGTACTACGGACAGCTCCTCTCAAATTTCCTACGCCCACGACGGATAGGGACCGAACTGTCTCACGACGTTCTGAACCCAGCTCGCGTACCGCTTTAATGGGCGAACAGCCCAACCCTTGGGACCGACTACAGCCCCAGGATGCGATGAGCCGACATCGAGGTGCCACACCTCCCCGTCGATGTGGACTCTTGGGGGAGATACGCCTGTTATCCCCGGGGTAGCTTTTATCCGTTGAGCGATGGCCCTTCCATGCGGAACCACCGGATCACTAAGCCCGACTTTCGTCCCTGCTCGACTTGTAGGTCTCGCAGTCAAGCTCCCTTGTGCCTTTACACTCTACGAATGATTTCCAACGATTCTGAGGGAACCTTTGGGCGCCTCCGTTACATGTTAGGAGGCGACCGCCCCAGTCAAACTGCCCACCTGACACTGTCTCCCATGCCGATCAGGCATGTGGGTTAGAATTTCAATACCGCCAGGGTAGTATCCCACCGACGCCTCCACCGAAGCTGGCGCTCCGGCTTCTAAGGCTCCTACCTATCCTGTACGAGCTGTACCAAAATTCAATATCAGGCTACAGTAAAGCTCCACGGGGTCTTTCCGTCCTGTCGCGGGTAACCTGCATCTTCACAGGTACTATAATTTCACCGAGTCTCTCGTTGAGACAGTGCCCAGATCGTTACACCTTTCGTGCGGGTCGGAACTTACCCGACAAGGAATTTCGCTACCTTAGGACCGTTATAGTTACGGCCGCCGTTTACTGGGGCTTCGATTCAAAGCTTCTCTTGCGATAACCGCTCCTCTTAACCTTCCGGCACCGGGCAGGTGTCAGCCCCTATACTTCGCCTTGCGGCTTCGCAGAGACCTGTGTTTTTGCTGAACAGTCGCCTGGGCCTATTCACTGCGGCTTATCAGGGCTATTCACCCTAATAAGCACCCCTTCTCCCGACGTTACGGGGTCATTTTGCCGAGTTCCTTAACGAGAGTTCTCTCGAACACCTTAGGATTCTCTCCTCGCCTACCTGTGTCGGTTTGCGGTACGGGCACCTCTCACCTCGCTAGAGGCTTTTCTTGGCAGTGTGAAATCAGGAACTTCGGTACTTTATTTCCCTCGCTATCTCAGCTCAGTCTTTACGATTCGCGGATTTGCCTACGAATCAGCCTTACTGCTTGGCCGCGCCTATCCAACAGCGCGCTTACCCTATCCTTCTGCGTCCCCCCATAGCTCAAACGGTGAGGAGGTGGTACAGGAATTTCAACCTGTTGTCCATCGCCTACGCCTTTCGGCCTCGGCTTAGGTCCCGACTTACCCTGAGCGGACGAGCCTTCCTCAGGAAACCTTAGGCATACGGTGGAGGGGATTCTCACCCCTCTTTCGCTACTCATACCGGCATTCTCACTTCTAAGCGCTCCCCCAGTCCTTCCGGGCTGACTTCTCTGCACTTAGATCGCTCTCCTACCATTGTTCTAAGAGAACAATCCACAGCTTCGGTGATACGTTTAGCCCCGGTACATTTTCGGCGCAGAGTCACTCGACCAGTGAGCTATTACGCACTCTTTAAATGGTGGCTGCTTCTAAGCCAACATCCTGGTAGTCTGGGCAACTCCACATCCTTTTCCACTTCACGTATACTTTGGGACCTTAGCTGGTGGTCTGGCCTGGTTCCCTCTTGACTACGGATCTTATCACTCGCAGTCTGACTCCTGAATATAAGTCTTTGGCATTCGGAGTTTGACTGAATTCGGTAACCCGTTGGGGGCCCCTAGCCCAATCAGTGCTCTACCTCCAAGACTCTAAATTCAAGGCTAGCCCTAAAGCTATTTCGGAGAGAACCAGCTATCTCCAAGTTCGATTGGAATTTCTCCGCTACCCACACCTCATCCCCGCACTTTTCAACGTGCGTGGATTCGGGCCTCCATTCCGTGTTACCTGAACTTCACCCTGGACATGGGTAGATCACCTGGTTTCGGGTCTACAACCACGTACTCATGCGCCCTATTTAAGACTCGCTTTCGCTGCGGCTCCGTCTTATCAACTTAACCTTGCCCGTGATCGTAACTCGCCGGTTCATTCTACAAAAGGCACGCCATCACCCTGATATTTTCCGAAGGAAAAATCATAGGGCTCTGACTACTTGTAGGCACACGGTTTCAGGATCTCTCTCACTCCCCTTCCGGGGTGCTTTTCACCTGTCCCTCACGGTACTGGTACACTATCGGTCACTAGGGAGTATTTAGCCTTGGGAGATGGTCCTCCCTGCTTCCGACGGGATTTCTCGTGTCCCGCCGTACTCAGGATCCACTCTAGAGAGAACGAAGTTTCGACTACAGGGCTGTTACCTTCTGTGGCCGATCTTTCCAGATCACTTCATCTACCGCGTTCTTTTGTAACTCCGTACAGAGTGTCCTACACCCCCAAGAGGCAAGCCTCTTGGTTTGGGCTATTTTCCGTTTCGCTCGCCGCTACTCAGGAAATCGCGTTTGCTTTCTCTTCCTCCGGGTACTTAGATGTTTCAGTTCCCCGGGTTTACCTTCAACTACCCTGTGAATTCAGGTAGAGATACTGCTCCATTACGAGCAGTGGGTTTCCCCATTCGGAAATCTTCGGATCAAAGCTTACTTACAGCTCCCCGAAGCATATCGGTGTTAGGCCCGGCCTTCATCGGCTCCTAGTGCCTATGCGTCCACCGTGCGCCCCTACTAACTTAACCTAAGTTAAAGTCGTAAAAACTTTACAGTTTATTACGTTGGTTTTAATTCTTCATGAATGTCTTGTTACGTTATCTAGTTTTCAAGGAACGATTTAAATAAGAGATTACAATTTCGAATCTCAAAGTTGGTGGAGCCTAGCGAGATCGAACCGCTGACCTCCTGCGTGCAAGGCAGGCGCTCTCCCAGCTGAGCTAAGGCCCCCACGTTATTTAATTAGATAGATATGGTGGGCCTAAATGGACTCGAACCATCGACCTCACGTTTATCAGGCGTGCGCTCTAACCAGCTGAGCTATAGGCCCATATCTGATAAGCTCTCTCAAAACTGACCACAATAAATCAAGCGTCTTTTTATGAATCTCATAAGAGATTCAGTTTCCTTAGAAAGGAGGTGATCCAGCCGCACCTTCCGATACGGCTACCTTGTTACGACTTCACCCCACTCATCTGTCCCACCTTAGGCGGCTGGCTCCTAGCTGAAACAAGTTTCATCTTAGGTTACCCCACCGACTTCGGGTGTTACAAACTCTCGTGGTGGGACGGGCGGTGTGTACAAGGCCCGGGCACGTATTCACCGCGGCATGCTGATCCGCGATTACTAGCGATTCCGGCGTCATGCAGGCGAGTTGCAGCCTGCAATCCGAACTGAGATTGGTTTTATGGGATTCGCTTAACCTCGCGGTTTTGCTGCCCTTTGTACCATCCATTGTAGCACGTGTCTAGCCCAGGTCATGAGGGGCATGATGATTTGACGTCATCCCCACCTTCCTCCGGTTTGTCACCGGCAGTCACCTTAGAGTGCCCAACTGAATGCTGGCAACTAAGATCAAGGGTTGCGCTCGTTGCGGGACTTAACCCAACATCTCACGACACGAGCTGACGACAACCATGCACCACCTGTCACCTTTGTCCCCGAAGGGAAAACTCTATCTCTAGAGCGGTCATAGGGATGTCAAGACCTGGTAAGGTTCTTCGCGTTGCTTCGAATTAAACCACATGCTCCACCGCTTGTGCGGGCCCCCGTCAATTCCTTTGAGTTTCAGTCTCGCGACCGTACTCCCCAGGCGGAGTGCTTACTGCGTTTGCTGCACCACTAAGGGGCGGAAACCCCCTAACACTTAGCACTCATCGTTTAGGGGGTGGACTACCAGGGTATCTCATCCTGTTCGCTCCCCACGCTTCGCTCCTCAGCGTCAGTTACCGCCCAGAGAGTCGCCTTCGCCACTGGTGGTCCTCCACATCTCTACGCATTTCCCCGCTACACGTGGAATTCCCCTCTCCTCTTCTGCACTCAAGTCTCCCAGTTTCCAATGACCCTCCCCGGTTGAGCCGGGGGCTTTCACATCAGACTTAAAAGACCGCCTGCGAGCGCTTTACGCCCAATAATTCCGGATAACGCTTGCCACCTACGTATTACCGCGGCTGCTGGCACGTAGTTAGCCGTGGCTTTCTGGTTAAGTACCGTCAAGGTACGAGCAGTTACTCTCGTACTTGTTCTTCCTTAACAACAGAACTTTACGACCCGAAGGCCTTCATCGTTCACGCGGCGTTGCTCCGTCAGACTTTCGTCCATTGCGGAAGATTCCCTACTGCTGCCTCCCGTAGGAGTCTGGGCCGTGTCTCAGTCCCAGTGTGGCCGATCGCCCTCTCAGGTCGGCTCCGCATCGTTGCCTTGGTGAGCCGTTACCTCACCAACTAGCTAATGCGCCGCGGGCCCATCTGTAAGTGATAGCCGAAACCATCTTTTAATAGAGAACCATGCGGGTCTTTATATTATCCGGTATTAGCTCCGGTTTCCCGAAGTTATCCCAGTCTTACAGGCAGGTTGCTCACGTGTTACTCACCCGTCCGCCGCTCATTAAAGGCAGCAAGCTTCCTTTAATCCGCTCGACTTGCATGTATTAGGCCCGCCGCCAGCGTTCATCCTGAGCCAGGATCAAACTCTCCAATAAGAGATATTTGATTGCTCAAATAAAAATTTAAAACTAGATTAAACGTTGACGCTTGTTTATTGTGTTCAGTTTTCAAAGAGCTTCGAATTCGCCGTCTCGTTAAGGCGACTTTATTAATATACCACACTCAAAAAGCGAGGTCAACATTTTTTTAAAATGTTTTTCAAAGGCAATAGGTCTTAACGACCGAAGTATAATTTATCATATTTAGATTTGAAAGTCAAACAAATATTAAATAAAAAACCAAACAAATGTTAGACACTTGTTTGGTTATAAAATAAACCTTTCAATAACTACAAGAGCTACTAAACCAGGAATCCCTAAAAATCCCGATACTGTAGATGTTACTAAATTAATTGGAACATGGATACCTAATGTTGAGCCAAATGCATTTAAAAAGAATAATAATAATGCACCTATTAGAATTTTAACGACACCTTGTCCTACAAATCGAATAGGCTTTATAGGTGCACCTACTATTAATAAAAGTAAAACAAGGCCTCCTATTATCGACATCACGATAATTGGTTCCATATTTTCACGCTCCTCATAGATAACTTGTACTACTATATCTATGAGACATTAAAAAAAACAGAACCATGAGTTCTGTTTTTCAATAAATTTATGACCTTCCGATGAATAACTTTCTTTGCTTTGCTTCTCTTAGTAAGAAGAAATATTTTGACTCTGCTAATCTCAGGTCATTTAGAATCTCTTCAGACGGATCTATACTCTTTTCAATAAGCAGCTTTTGTTTCATCCAATCTTCTTTTAAATGCTCGAGTTGCTGTAATAGCTTTTCATCGAAATCTTTACGAAGTTTTCCTTTTTTACGAAAGAACATTAGAAAATCCCCCTTCGCTATAGCTCTCGTCTTCCTTGCATTGCTTTTGATAATGTAACTTCATCAGCATATTCTAAGTCTCCACCAACTGGCAACCCATGCGCTATACGTGTCATTTTTATCCCTGTGGGTTTTAGAAGTCGAGAAATATACATTGCAGTTGCTTCTCCCTCAATATTGGGGTTTGTCGCTAAGATAATCTCTTGTACTGTGTCATCAGAAAGTCTTTTGAGTAGCTCTGGAATTTTAATATCCTCTGGACCAATACCGTCCATTGGAGAAATGGCTCCATGTAAAACGTGATAAAGGCCATTGTATTCCTTCATTTTTTCCATTGCAATAACATCTTTAGGATCTTGTATTACACAAATAATCGTTTTATCTCTGCGATCATCTTCACAAATATAACAAGGATCTTGATCAGTAATATGACCACAATTTGAACAATATGTTAAATTTCTTTTTGCATTAACTAATGCTTTAGCAAAGTCTAGTACAATATCTTCTTTCATACTTAATACAAAGAAAGCCAGGCGAACGGCCGTCTTAGGACCAATCCCCGGCAATTTCATAAAGCTATCTATTAGCTTCGATATCGGTTCGGGATAATGCATTTACTTCCTCCTAATAAGAAAAGCGCAAGCGCCTTGGTCAGCCCTGAAAAGAGCTGATATACCCTGTCCAGTAAGTTCTGAAGCTCTTAATGAGCTAGGCGCTGGCGCTAGACAGCAAAACTTAATTCAATTTATATCGTTATTATCGCTGTAAAAGTTACACCAGAATCATTTTATTAGAAAGGTAAATTCATACCCTTAGTAAATTGACCCATTGTTTCATTAGTTACTTCTTCAACTTTCCTTAATGCATCATTTGTTGCAGCTAGCACTAAATCTTGAAGCATGTCGATATCATCAGGATCCACAACTTCTTCTTTAATTTTCACGTCGATGATTTCTTTTTGACCGTTAGCAACCACGATCACCATTCCGCCACCAGCTGTTCCTTCGAATGTTTTTTCAGCTAATTCTTCTTGTGCCTTCGCCATGTCCTTTTGCATTTTCTGCATTTGTTTCATCATCTTTTGCATATTTCCGCCGCCACGCATCATAATAAAAAACCTCCATTATATTAAGTATTATTTATTCTTTTATTTCAATGAGCTCCGAACCTACAAGTTTCATTGCTTCTGCAATTAATGGGTCCTCTTCATTTTGATTAGACTCATCTTGATCTGTATGTCGTTGCTCACGTAAGAAACCTTCTCTAATTTTACCCCATTCGTCCTCTGGGACACCAATCATATCGAATCTTTTTCCTGTAATATCATATAAAATATTCTCAAGATTGTCACGGACGTTGTTATTGTTTTCAGCGACCATTTTACAATGGATTTCATATTTAAATTTTAAGACAAA
This sequence comes from Litchfieldia alkalitelluris, assembly GCF_002019645.1. GTDB lineage: Bacteria > Bacillota > Bacilli > Bacillales > Bacillaceae_L > Litchfieldia > Litchfieldia alkalitelluris. The sequence goes on from NZ_KV917374.1 coordinate 325,691, forward strand.
TGAATTTTCACCTGCAGCTACGGGCTCACTTTCAATCAGAAGTGCTGCATGTGATACCTTATTTTGCTGACGAAGTGTATCAAGCATTTCGCCCCAATGAGATTTAATTACTTCTAGGTGGTTGCGAGTTGCTTGTTTTAAAATCTCATTAATTCTCCCTACTGGAGTTTTATATCCATTACGAACAACCTTTTGTGGTTTCTTATCCGCAGGTGCTTGACTACTATCTTGGGAGACCATAACTCCCTTAGTCTTTATTTCTCTTAACTCATTTTCAAGTTGACCAATTTTTTCAGTAAGCTTGCTAACTTCGCTACCATCAATCTTCGTTTCAGTTTTCCCCAACTGAGATAATTTAACAAGTGCCATCTCCAAAAAAATCCTTGGATGATTAGTCCATTTCATTTCTTGTTGAGCTTTGTTAAGGATATCTATAATTTCATAAATACTGTCCCTACTGATTGTTGTGGCAAGCTCGGTAAACTCATGATCTACCGCTTGTCTTTGTAAAACTTCTTCTAGCTGTGGTGCTGTTTGATACAATAACATGTCCCGATAATAGAAAATCAGGTCTTCTAAAAATCGCATCGGATCTTTTCCATGCTCAATCATCTCATCCAGCGTTTTTAATGCAGTATGAATATCTTTATCATGAATGGATTGAATCAACTTCGTTAAGAATCCATGAGATACAGAACCTGTGATGGTTAGTACATCTTCAATATTAACTTCTTCTTCACTAAAGGAGATGACTTGGTCTAAAAGACTCAATGCGTCACGCATGCCTCCATCAGCTGCTCTTGCTACTATTTGAAGTGCCTCTTCAGAAACCTTTACCTCTTGATCATCAATTACAGTCTTCATCCGACCTACAATCGCTTGAGAAGTAATCCGTCGAAAATCAAACCTTTGACATCTTGATATGATCGTTAAAGGTATCTTATGTGGTTCAGTTGTTGCCAATAAGAAGATGACATGTTTGGGTGGCTCTTCTAAAGTTTTCAGCAATGCATTAAATGCACCGATTGAGAGCATATGGACTTCATCAACAATGTACACTTTATACCTTACAGCACTTGGAGCAAATTTAACCTTATCACGAATATCACGGATTTCATCAACACCATTGTTTGAAGCTGCATCTATTTCCAACACATCGGATATCGATCCATTTGTAATCCCTATACAAGATTGACATTCGTTACATGGCTCAGCAACTGGTGCATTTTCACAATTCACCGCTTTCGCTAATATCTTTGCCGCACTTGTTTTTCCAGTTCCTCTTGGACCAGAAAATAAATAAGCATGCGAGAACTTTTCCTGAAGCAGGGCGTTTTGCAATGTTTTTGTAATATGCTCCTGACCTACCACGTCATGAAAAGATTGTGGTCTAAATACGCGATATAATGCTTGATATGCCATGTGAATGCCCTCCCTCTTGTAACATTGTATCGTTATTATTATACAGTATGTACACTGTTTTTTTCAAAAAGCTTGTATATATTCATTTATAAAAGCAATTCTTAAAAATTTACAGGCTATAACAACATTATCATTTAAGCCTAGAACATCTTTCTTCCTTAGAGCTATCCTCAACGATAAAATGCAAACAACTTTTTAACAAAAAAGCCAATAAAAGCAAAAAACCCACTCGAAGGAGTGAGTTTTTAATCATTATGTTAGCTGCCGTGCACCTTCCGTCGAATAGCTACCATAAGCGTTACTCAAGCAGTTAGCTCGGTCCAGGCAACCCTACGGCACATGAGATGATCCACTTACTGCTGCTTCCTTCCGGACCTGACAGGATTCATGGGTTCCCATTGCGTAGGACCCAGACGTCAACACCACTTACTTGAGGCTGACCCTACAGTAGACTACCCTCGTGAAAGGGATTCAGCCTCGCTAGAGCGGATTGCGAGTACAGGGCACCGCTACCTCCCCGCTTAGCACGACATAAACAAGTATATAATGTTTTGGTGAAAAAAGCAACGGCTAGCAAAACGTCAACATTTGGTAATCGTGTTCATTTGTTTTTTTTACGCTGTCGTAAATTGCGAAAGAAGGTACTTAATAGTTCACTACATTCATCTTCAAGTACACCTGAAACTACCTCTGATTGATGATTAAATCTGCTCTCCTGCAATAAATTCATAAGTGTACCAGCGCATCCGCCCTTTGGGTCACTCGCCCCATAGACCACCCGCTTAATCCTTGATAGCATAATAGCACCTGCACACATTGGACAAGGCTCCAGAGTCACATAAAGTGTAGCATCTTCTAATCTCCATGAGCCTGTTTCTTTACATGCATGATCAATTACTAAGAGCTCTGCATGGGCAATTGACCGTTGTTCAGTTTCTCGTAGATTATGTGCAGAAGCTACGACCTTGTCATTCATGACAATCACAGCACCAATGGGAACTTCCTCTATTTTTTCAGCTAACCTAGCCTGCTCTATCGCTTTTTTCATAAAATACTCGTCTTGTTTCATACAATTTCTCCTTTAATTTAACACCATCACTAACATACAAGGCTTGTATATTTTGGATAAAATATATTCTTACTCCACAGACTAATTACCGCTCAGGCGGATCAGAGGGGGGAGCATCGTACCAAAATGCAAAATGAAGCCTTACTAATAATTGATATGATTAATGATTTTAATTTTAAGGATGGATCACTACTTGCAGAAAAAGCGAACAAACTAGCTCCATCAATTCTTAGTTTAAAAAAACGATTTAAAAAATATAAAAAGCCAATTATTTATATTAATGACCATTATCAAGTAAAACAAGCAGATTTTAAGAAGATTTCTACAATATGCACAAATGCTTTAAGCAAACCCATTATCGAACTATTATTACCTGAAGATGATGATTACTTCCTTCTAAAACCAAAGCACTCTGCTTTTTATGGTACCTCTTTAGACGATCTTTTACATCAATTAAAAGTAGAAACCCTAACGATAACTGGAATAGCCGGCAATATATGTGTCTTATTTACAGCTAATGATGCTTATATGAGAGAATATGAATTAATCATACCAAGTGATTGTATTGGCTCAGCAAGTGAACAGGACCATATTTATTCCTTATATATGATGAAGGAGGTTTTAAAGGCAAATACTAATCACTCTAAATCGATTTTGACTTAAGGGCTATTTCCCTAAACTTAGTTGCTTACGAGGGTCTTTAGAAGCATTATGACGCATTAGTGTGGCTCTTTCCCACTGGAAATCCAACCTAATATTACATTAAACTCCCTATTTAAATTGAAAATTAGTTAATAATTAACCTTCTCACGGAAAAGAGCCTAACCGAGGGCTATCTGTGTAAACTAACCGCTTGGTGGGTCCTAAAAAACACTATGAACCAAGTAGTGTGGCTCTTTTCCTCTGGAAATCCAACCTAATATTACATTAAACTCCCTATTTAAATTGAAAATTAGTTAATAATTAACCTTCTCACGGAAAAGAGCCTACCGAGGGCTATCTGTGTAAACTAACCGCTTGGTGGGTCCTAAAAAACACTATGAACCAAGTAGTGTGGCTCTTTTCCTCTGGAAATCCAACCTAATATTACATTAAACTCCCTATTTAAATTGAAAATTAGTTAATAATTAACCTTCTCACGGAAAAGAGCCTACCGAAAAAAACTAATCATCATTTCTCACTACCTACATACAATGGTAAAGTGAAAATTTCGGTAAGTGAAAGTGAGAGGATAACACCATGCAAATTCATGTGATTCAACCAGGCCAAACTTTGTATGGAATAGCACAAGCTTATAACACAACCTTCACAGATATTGTTGAAGCGAATGATATTCCAAATCCTGATAATCTTGTTATTGGTCAAGCAATTGTAATACCGATTATCGGAAGGTTTTATTGGGTACAGCCGGGTGATAGTCTATGGTCTATAGGAAGAAGGTTTGGAATAGCTCCTGAGCGGTTAGCAACCATCAATCAGCTATCTACTACTCAACCTATCAATCCAGGATTAAAACTTTATATTCCAGAACTTGATAAACCTAATAAAGAAATTAATGCATATGTAGAACCACTTGGAAATACAGTAACTCCTGCAATTGAAAACAGTACTCGTGAAACAGCGCCATATTTAACCTACCTTGCTCCTTTTAGTTTCCAAATCAATCGGGATGGGACTCTAAAAGAACCCCTACTAAATAATTTTCCAGAAATCGCAAGAAATAATGATGTGACATTAATGATGGTTGTGACTAATTTAGAAGAAGGACAGTTTAGTGATGAACTGGGCCGAATAGTACTTACAGATCAAACTGTCCAAAACCGTTTATTGGACACGATTGTTGAAACGGCAAGAAAGTATGGATTTAGAGATATTCATTTTGATATGGAATATCTTCGCCCCGAAGATCGTGAGGCTTATAATACATTTCTTCGTAAAGCAAAACAAAGATTTTCTGCCGAAGGCTGGTTGATGTCTACGGCTCTTGCTCCAAAAACAAGTGCTGAACAAAAAGGGCGCTGGTATGAAGCACATGATTATCGTGCACATGGTGAAATTGCAGACTTTGTTGTCATCATGACATATGAGTGGGGATACAGTGGTGGGCCTGCAATGGCGGTATCACCTATTGGACCTGTTCGAGAAGTGCTAGAGTATGCCATTTCCGAAATGCCTAGTACAAAAATTATGATGGGTCAAAATCTATATGGGTATGATTGGACATTGCCCTTTGTTGAAGGTGGCGAATATGCAAAAGCAGTCAGCCCACAGAGAGCTATTGAAATTGCAGCTGAAAACAACGTTCCAATAGAATATGACTACAAAGCACAAGCACCCCATTTTGATTACCGAGATGATGAAGGAAAAGACCATACAGTCTGGTTTGAGGATGCTAGAAGCATACAAGCAAAATTCGACCTCATCAAGGAACTTAATCTTAGAGGAATAAGCTATTGGAAATTAGGTCTTCCATTTCCACAAAACTGGTTACTAATTACCGAAAACTTTAATGTAGTTAAGCAATAAGGAGTAAAGCCAAAGCTATCGATTAAAATCGGTAGCTTTTTCGATTGAATTGATGTCCATTGGATAAGGCTAAGAGTAAATTATTTCTAAGATGACGTAATCTGTCTACTAGATCATTTTAGCAAAAACTACATAATATAAATAAAATGTTTATGATTAGCTAAGTACAAAAAGCCAGGGAACCTGAGTAATTTTATTTTACCGAAATCTCCCTTCTATTTTTCGACTTTATTTCTCTCTTTTTCGACCTTATGTGATAAAATAGTTTTTATCTGTCTTATAAAAGAAGAGGTGTGTGAAAAGGGGGAGCACATATGAGTATTACACCTTTTATTACCGTTGAAGGCCCAATTGGTGTTGGTAAAACTTCACTGGCAAGAGCCATTTCAGAGCATTTCCAATATGCTCTATTGAAAGAAATTGTCGAAGAAAATCCTTTTCTCGGTAAATTTTATCAAAATATAGAAGAATATAGCTTTCAAACAGAAATGTTTTTTCTTTGTAATCGATATAAACAACTTGAGGATATAAATGAAAAATTCATCCAGCAAAACAAGCCAGTTGTTGCCGATTATCATATATTAAAAAACCTAATATTTGCAGAGCGCACGTTGAAGCCATTTCAATACCAAAAGTATTTGCAAATCTATGACATCTTGACTGCGGATATGCCTTTACCAAACCTCATTATATACCTCAATGCTAGTCTAGAAACATTACTGAACCGTATTGATTTACGTGGTAGAGAAATTGAGAAGTCAATTAGTCCTAGTTATTTGCTTCAGCTTTCAGCAGATTATGAAACAACAATGGAACGATTTGAACGCACATACCCATCGATTCCAGTCATTCGATTTAATGGTGATGAACTTGATTTTGTACAAAGCAACCAGGATTTGAAGTATATATTATCAAAAATAGATGAAAACATGCATATAAAAGGAGTTTAAGACATGAATTTGCGCCAAAAATATGATATTCCAAGCAACGCTGTTATTACCATTGCAGGAACAGTAGGTGTCGGGAAATCTACGATGACGAATGCACTAGCTAATGCCTTAGGTTTTCGAACCTCCTTTGAAAAAGTAGATACCAATCCATATTTAGATCGCTTTTACAATGACTTTGAACGCTGGAGTTTCCACTTGCAAATATACTTCCTAGCTGAGCGTTTTAAAGAACAAAAGAAGATATTTGAATATGGTGGTGGATTTGTACAAGATCGTTCTATTTATGAGGATACCGGAATTTTCGCAAAAATGCATTATGATAAAGGAACCATGACTCCTGTAGATTACGAAACATATACAAATCTATTTGAGGCAATGGTGATGACACCGTATTTTCCTCATCCGAATCTATTAATTTACTTAGAAGGAAGTATCGATGACATTTTAGCCCGAATTAAGGAACGAGGACGTCCAATGGAGCAGCAGACACCTGTTGAATATTGGGAGGAAATGCACGGAAGATATGAAAAATGGATTAATAGCTTTCACGCATGTCCAGTTCTACGATTAAATATTAATGAATATGATATCGTTGATAATGAGAGATCGATTGAGCCAATTGTTGAAAAAATTTCTCACTTTCTTAGGCAAACGCAATTATTGAAAAGCTAATTATATATAACGAGAAAAGAGAGTTTGGACTGGTCCAAGCTCTTTTTTTATCTCATTCTACAAGGTGCCAATATTTCACCCTGAAAAATAACTTAGGCCCATGGGGTATGAAAAAATGTTTCCTCCAAAGTGTGGAATGAGCGGAGAGCCACTTGACTCCTGCGGGATCCAGTGGTCTCGTGAGACCCCGCAGGAGCCAGCCCCTGGCGACGAGGAGGCTCACGGACCACCCCGCGGAAAGCAAGTGGATCGCAGCTCATGGAACTCCACAACCAAATTTATTTTCAGGTTAGACATCCATGCTAAATAAGTATTTCGCACCATGGTGAATGAAAATGTTTCCTCCTCAGTGTGGAATGAGCGGAGAGCCACTTGACTCCTGCGGGATCGAGTGGTCTCGTGAGACCCCACAGGAGCCCGGCCCCTGGCGACGAGGAGGCTCACGGACCACCCCGCGGAAAGCAAGTGGATCGCAGCTCATGGAACTCTCCAACCTAAGTTATTTTCAGGGTAGACATCCATGCTAAATAAGTATTTCGCACCATGGTGAATGAAAATGTTTCCTCCTCAGTGTGGAATGAGCGGAGAGCCACTTGACTCCTGCGGGATCGAGTGATCTCGTGAGACCCCACAGGAGCCCCGCCCCTGGCGACGAGGAGGCTCACGGACCACCCCGCGGAAAGCAAGTGGATCGCAGCTCATGGAACTCTCCAACCTAAGTTATTTTCAGGGTAGACATCTATGCTAATTAAAATTAGCACCATGGAGTATGAAAAATTATACTTAGCTTAGTGTCTAGCTTCAGGGTAGACATCCATACTAATAATATTTTTAGCGGAGTCCATTCACTGAGTAAAATAACTTTTCATAATCACTTGTCTCTATAATAGTAAAAAGACCACTACAAATGTAGTGGTCTAGTATCTCCAATATTTTATGCGCTTTATTAGAAAATTTTATGGCGGAGGAAGAGGGATTCGAACCCCCGCGGGTTTTAACACCCCTGTCGGTTTTCAAGACCGATCCCTTCAGCCGGACTTGGGTATTCCTCCGTTTCGACAAAAATTAATATATCATACAATTATATAGCATGTCAACACTTCTATTAATTTAATTTTTGATAAACATTTTACTAAAAAGATTGATGCTAATTTTACTATTTTTAGATCCACATTGTGACTTCATATAAAAGAGAGTGAACATTGGCATTCACTCTCTTTCCTACTTTTATTTACCGATAACTTCTTTATTCCCCATATATGGACGTAACACTTCTGGAATAACGACAGATCCATCTTCTTGTTGGTAGTTTTCCAAAATAGCTGCCACTGTACGCCCTAGTGCTAATCCAGATCCGTTCAATGTATGAACATGCTCTGGTTTCGCTTTTGGATCACGACGGAAACGAATATTGGCTCTTCTTGCTTGGAATGCTTCAAAGTTGCTACAAGAAGAAATTTCACGGTAGGTCTCGTAACTAGGGATCCAAACTTCAATATCATATTTCTTAGCTGCAGTAAATCCTAGATCAGCGCTACACATACTAAGTACTCGGTATGGGAGATTTAGTAACTGAAGTACCTTCTCAGCATTAGCTGTTAATTTTTCTAACTCATCATAAGAATCTTCTGGCTTAACAAACTTTACTAATTCTACTTTATTGAATTGGTGCTGACGAATCAACCCACGTGTATCACGACCCGCTGATCCAGCCTCAGAACGGAAACAAGCACTAAACGCGGCATAATTAATCGGTAACTCTTCTCCACCAATGATTTCATCACGGTGAAGATTTGTCACAGGAACCTCCGCAGTCGGGATTAAGAAATAATCTTCACTCTCGATACGAAAAGCATCTTCCTCAAACTTTGGCAATTGTCCTGTACCTGTCATACTAGCGCGATTAACCATATATGGTGGAAGAACTTCTTGATAGCCATGTTCATCTACATGGAGATCAAGCATAAAGTTAATTAGTGCTCTTTCTAGTCGTGCACCTAAGCCTTTATAAAAAACAAAGCGACTACCAGTTACTTTACTTGCTCGTTCAAAATCAAGAATTTTCAATTCATCTGCAATATCCCAGTGAGGCTTTGGTTGAAATCCAAAATTCTTAATCTCACCCCACTTGCGAACTTCAACATTATCATCTTCTGATTCACCGATTGGAACACTTTCATGCGGAATATTCGGTATAGAAAGCATTAATGTTTCTAATGTTTCTTCCACTTCTTTTAACTCTGTATCAAGTACTTTTACTTGATCTCCCACTTCTCTCATTTCAGTAATAAGATGGTCAGCATCCTTCTTTTCTCGTTTAAGGACTGCAATCTCAGCTGAAACTTCATTACGTCTACTTTTTAATACTTCTGTTTGAGTAATAAGCTCTCTTCGACGTACATCAAGTTCCTCAAATCTTCCTAGGTCTGTTAAATCTTCACCACGATGTTGAAGTTTTGTTTTTACTTCTTCAAAATTAGCACGTAAATGTTTTACATCTAGCATTTTTTATCCTCCAATCATAATTTAGATTATTAACCTCAAGAAAAACAAAAAACTCCCGTCCCCTAAAAAAGGGACGAGAGTTACCCGCGTTGCCACCCTAGTTGAAGATATGATGATATCTTCCACTCAAAAGAATAACGGTCTTTTTAGCCGAAAAAACTTACTTAACAAATTGTTGTTCCGTTTTTTACTCTAGGATGGATTCACATATATCTTACATCGATTCCCACCAACCATCGACTCTCTTAAGAAAGACTATATGTTACTAGTTCCTATCATCGCGTTCTTATTTATCTTTGTTAAAAATCAATTTTAGTAATTCATAATTTACTACAAGTTTCTCCAAGTTGCAATAGGGTTATACGAGATTCTTTTTTGCTTCCTCAGCCATTTTAACAAAATAGTCAGTTATACGGTGGTCATCGGTTAATTCTGGATGAAAAGAACAACCTAGAAACTGACCATCTCTAGCAGCTACAATACGATCATTATGCTTTGCTAAAACCTCAACATTCTCTCCTGCTTCAACGATATGTGGAGCACGTATAAACACTCCGACAAAATCATCCGCTACATTCGGAATCATTAATTCCGCTTCAAAACTATCTACTTGGCGACCAAAAGAATTTCGTTCAACCGTAATATCCATTAAACCTAAATGTGGTTGATCATAACCAACGATATTTTTGGCAAGGAGTATTAGTCCAGCACATGTCCCGAACATTGGTTTTCCAGTTTCAGCAAATTGTTGTAATGGCTCCATGAAGTCATACTTATCAATAAGCCTTCTCATTGTCGTGCTCTCGCCACCAGGGATAATTAAGCCATCTAGATCCTCTAGCTGGTCCACCTTTTTAACAACAACCGCCTCTGCATCACACGCTTCGATTGATCTTACATGTTCTCTTACTGCACCTTGAAGTCCTAGCACACCTATTTTAACCATGCTCAAGTCTCCTTTTAATAAAACTAGCAACAGAAGCTACATCCTATGGTAGCTTCACAACCTCCTGCGAAGTGCTAGCACTTCTTGTGAGTTGCAAACCGCCCTACGGATGTAAACGGGCTTCTTCCGCCTTATATATTACCAGCCGCGCTCTTGCATACGTTGTTCTGGTAATAATGATGAAATTTCAATTCCTTGCATTGCAGAACCCAGGTTCTTAGATAGTTCAGCAATTAACTTATAGTCTTGGTAATGAGTTGTTGCTTCAACAATGGCACGAGCAAACTTAGCTGGGTTGTCTGATTTAAAGATACCAGATCCAACGAATACGCCATCAGCTCCAAGTTGCATCATTAATGCTGCATCAGCTGGTGTTGCTACTCCACCTGCAGCAAAGTTAACAACTGGCAGACGACCTTCGTTTTTAATTTGAAGTAATAACTCAAATGGTGCTCCTAAGTTTTTTGCTTCAGTCATAAGTTCATCTGTGCTCATACCTACTACCTTACGAATTTGTGCATTTACTTTTCTCATGTGACGAACTGCTTCAACGATGTTTCCTGTTCCAGGCTCACCCTTTGTACGAAGCATGGAAGCACCTTCAGCAATACGACGAGTTGCTTCACCAAGATCACGACATCCACAAACGAATGGTACAGTATAATCACTCTTTAATAAGTGATACTCTTCATCCGCTGGAGTTAACACTTCACTCTCATCAATGTAATCTACTCCAAGCGCTTCTAATATACGTGCTTCAACAATATGTCCGATACGCGCTTTCGCCATAACAGGAATTGACACAGCGTTCATTACTTCTTCAACAATTCGAGGATCTGCCATACGAGAAACTCCACCAGCTGCACGGATGTCTGCTGGTACACGCTCTAATGCCATTACCGCAACTGCACCTGCTTCTTCTGCAATCTTTGCTTGCTCTGCATTAACAACGTCCATAATAACGCCGCCTTTTTGCATTTCAGCCATTCCACGTTTTACTCGCTCAGTACCTGTGTTTACCATTTCTTGTTCCTCCCTATATGTACAAGTCATTTGTATTATTTTACATAAAAACATGTAAGCCTACAATAAATTTTGATTCTTCTAAATAAATGCCTGTCCACTATTTTACCCTAGTTCTTGCAAAATTCCTATTAAAAAATAAGAAAAACACATATGGACTCTATTTTTCAGCAGGTCATATTTTTTCCCTATAAGTGATGGTTATAATTTAGGCAGAAAAGATGTCATTCTACTTAATTCATATTGATTTTAAAAGACCTTTAAAAGCAATATAGTACACGAAAGCAGCCCTCATGCAAAAAAGCCTCCTGCTTATTTTAAGCAGGAAGCCATAATTTAAAACAAACCTTTTATTCCATTTGCTGCACCATTCCAAATATCACTGAAAAACCCACCGATTCCTCTCATCATTAAGACAAACCAATTAGCTTTTTCTACAGCCTGTTCAGTGACTACATTTGATTGTAGTCCTTCATGTCCACCAGCTGTAATGAACCCTAAGTTCAACCCGCCATTTTGTGCCACCTGGAAGGTACCAACCTTTGTTCCTTCTTTAACTGGAGCAGTTAATTGCTCTTCTTCTAAGGATAAAGTTCCAGAATATACTTCCTCTGCATTTTCACCACGTTTAACTAAAACTGTGATTGGTGTAGTAGTGTGAATGGTAACAGAGTCCTCTTTGCCTTTTACAACTGAAACTGTTTCCTGATCTGCAATCTGGTGATTTTTAGGGAAAATTTCCTCAAAGGAGTAATTACCTAGAGCATAGTCCAACATCTTTCTAGTCTCATCAAAACGAGCCTTATAGCTATCGGTTTTTAGAGCGACAGTAATATATCGAACTCCTTCACGTTCAGCTGTCCCTGTAAAACCAAAGCCAGCATAATCCGTAGAACCTGTTTTTATTCCATCAACATCTTGATGCTGATACACTAAACCAGGAAGCATCCAGTTCCAGTTTGACATTTCAATCTCATCATCTGTGCCTTCTCTAAAATTCTTTTTCGGAATACTTGCTGTATCTAAAATCTCAGGAAAGTCCTTCAGAAGGTGATAAGCCAATCTAGCAGTTGCTCTTGCTGTCATCTCATTTTCGTCTTCTGCACCCGTTCCTTCAGGATGCATTCCAATTAAATCACGATTATTCAGTCCGGTTGAATTCACAAACTTGTAATCTTCTAAACCAAGCTCAACAGCTTTATCATTCATCATTTTAACAAAATTCGATTCAGACCCTGCGATAATTTCAGTTAAAGCAATCGTAGCACCATTTGCTGAATAAATTGCCATTGCTTCATATAATTCTTGCACACTATAAGTACCATCAGCACGTAGTGGGACATTCGAAAGAGAACGGTTTTGAGAGATACGGTATACATAATCACTCACATTATATTGTTGATCCCAAGTGACACTTTTATCATGAATAGCTTCTAAAAGTAGGTACTCAGTCATCATTTTTGTCATACTTGCAATTCCTAGTACCTTATCTGCGTTCTTTTCAAATAATATTTTACCTGTTGAAGCCTCTATTAAAATAGCACCCTCAGCTTTTATATCTAGTGAATCTGTTTCCGCATAAACAGAAGTAGAACTATTTATAAATAACGATAGAAATAAGGTTGTTACAAAGCATAAAATTAAGCTTTTTTGTAGAATTTTTTTCACTACTCAAGACCTCCATCTTAGATTAAGGCTCTTTTTTGAAAGATTAATTTCCATTAGATAATATAAGATTAAAGACTTATATTACCTCAAAATAGATTAACCTCTGAAAAAAAGATGCCACCATACCTATTTGAAGTGATATCTATGACTGTCAATAACAACGCAATTTACGAAAGCCAGCTTAGATAAACACAAAAAATATTTTATCACAGTTATCTGCAAAAAAATAGACAGAGTATAACTCTGTCTATTTCCAATTCATACTTAATATGGATATATATAAATTGCTTATGATAAAGAATAGTTTGGTGATTCCTTTGTAATCTGTACATCATGTGGATGACTTTCTCTTAAACCTGCTCCAGTCATGCGAATGAACTGAGTATTTTCTCTAAGTTCATTAATCGTAGCTGTTCCACAGTAGCCCATCCCAGACCTAATTCCACCTACTAATTGATAAAGTGTATCTGATAATGGACCTTTATATGGTAAACGCCCTTCAATTCCCTCTGGAACAAACTTTTTGTTATCTTCTTGGAAATATCGGTCTTTACTTCCTTTTTCCATTGCTCCGACAGATCCCATACCACGATATACTTTGAATCGACGTCCCTGGAAAATCTCTGTTTCCCCTGGACTTTCAGAAACACCTGCAAGTAGGCTTCCTAGCATTACAGCATGTCCACCTGCAGCTAATGCCTTTACGATATCACCAGAGTATTTTATCCCACCATCAGCAATAATAGATACACCATGCTTCATTGCTTCAGTTGCACAATCATATACCGCTGTGATTTGTGGTACTCCAACTCCAGCTACGACACGTGTAGTACATATAGAACCTGGTCCAATCCCAACCTTTACAACACTTGCACCAGCCTCAATTAAATCACGTGTTCCTTCTGCTGTAGCTACATTACCAGCAATAATATTTAAATCTGGGAAAGCTTCACGAATCATACGTACGGTATTTAACACCCCTGCAGAATGACCGTGTGCAGTATCAACAACAATCACATCTACTTGAGATTTAACAAGTTTTTCCACACGTAGCATCGTATCTGAAGTGACACCAACTGCTGCACCTACTAATAATCGTCCTATATCATCTTTAGCAGAATTAGGGAACTCAATCACTTTTTCAATGTCTTTAATGGTGATAAGTCCTTTTAATACACCTTCATTATCAACTAAAGGTAATTTCTCAATTTTATACTTCTGAAGAATTTTTTCAGCTTGATCTAAAGTGGTTCCTACTGGGGCAGTAACTAAATTTTCTTTTGTCATCACGTCTGAGATTAGAATCGAAAAGTCTTGAATGAAGCGAAGGTCTCTGTTTGTTAAAATTCCAACTAATTTTTGTTCTTCTAAGTTGTTAACAATTGGAACACCAGAAATACGATATTTTCCCATTAAATGCTCTGCATCAAATACCTGATGCTCAGGAGTTAAGAAGAATGGATCTGTGATAACACCACTTTCAGAACGCTTTACTTTATCTACCTGCTCTGCCTGTTGCTCAATCGTCATATTCTTATGAATAATTCCTAGACCACCTTGACGAGCCATCGAAATAGCCATTTCAGCTTCTGTAACAGTATCCATTCCTGCACTAACAATTGGAATATTTAGCTTTAATGAATTTGTTAACTGAACTCCTAAATTAACATCCTTTGGTAATACCTCAGACTTTGCTGGCACCAATAGTACATCATCAAACGTTAGACCTTCTTTTGCAAATTTAGTTTCCCACACGGAAAAATCCCCCTTTTTCTTCTCAAAATATTATTAGTAGATTAACAACTGGTTAAACTACTGTCAAGGACAGAATAATATGTTAGATAATTCAAACAATGTCTAATATAACTGGAGGTATGAGTTTGTTAGACCTAAAAAAAATTTGGCAGTCATTTAATGCCTTGCATTCATCAGATACAACACAGCAATTTCTAGTTCGCTGCTATAAACAAATTGGGATTGAAGGAGCAGATAAAAAAGCTTTTGAAAATTGCTATCCTTTTATTTATTATCTTGAACATGGTCAAAACTATTATCAACTCGCTAATCAAGCGCCATTATCCATCAAACCAGTATTACTTTTTTATGGAATGGTCCAATTACTAAAAGCATGCCTACTAACCGTTGACCCACAATATCCAGAGTCAACCTCAGTACTTGCTCACGGTGTATCTACAAGAAAAAGAAAAAAACAAAGCTATGAATTTTTTCAAGATGAAGTAAAAGTACAAAAAAATGGTCTGTTTTCACATTTCTCTGAACGGATGTTTAATGTAAAGTACTTAGAGGGTGAAAAATATACTATGGGAGCACTACTAAAAAAAATGCCTGAAATGAATAATCTTTTTTCTCTTCATTATCAAACAAACGTTAGCACCTTTATTGGAGAGGACGGAACTTCATACCTTACATTTCCTGCAAACATGGCTGACCAGTTTCATATGACACGAAGACGCCTTGCAGACTTTATTTGTGAAGCAATCCCTGCTGAACTTGACAGTGCTAGTTACGAAAAATCAGACGATGATGAGCTTACTTTTAAAATGGTTAATAGCTCTTTATCACCATTAACATGCTCCCCTATCCTTTTTCATCTATACGAAGGGAGTTATTACTTTCCAACCGAAAGAGAGCAAATTACTCCATTCCCAGAAATATTGAGTCATTATTTATTGCTATACAACCTCAGTATGATCTCACGATATGAAACTGAGTGGTGGAGTGAACTTCTTCATTCTTACTCAAGCAATGATTATCCATTTATCCAGCAATTTTTATCACTTACCACTGATAAAGTTCCGTATTTGCTTTACTTGTTTCTAGAAGAAAAGGTTGGGATGAGGTTTTGATAATAGTTCGGTTTTTAATTACATATGAGTCTACCTTGAAAATACTTAGGTCGGAGAGTTTCATTCCCTTACTAATGCCCAAAGCCTAAGAAAGAGAATGAAAAGAGTTGTTTGATTCCCTTTCTCATGCCCAAAGCCCAACAAAGGGAATGAAAGGCACTGTTTGATTCCCTTTCTCATGCAAAAATCCAACAAAGGGAATGAAAGGCATTGTTTGATTCCCTTTCTCATGCCAAAAGCCCAACAAAGGGAATGAAAGGCATTGTTTGATTCCCTTTCTCATGTCAAAAGCCCAACAAAGGGAATGAAAGGCATTGTTTGATTCCCTTTCTCATGCCAAAAGCCCAACAAAGGGAATGAAAGGCATTGTTTGATTCCCTTTCTCATGCCAAAAGCCCAACAAAGGGAATGAAAGGCATTGTTTGATTCCCTTTCTCATGCCAAAAGCCCAACAAAGGGAATGAAAGGCATTGTTTGATTCCCTTTCTCATGCCAAAAGCCCAACAAAGGGAATGAAAGGCATTGTTTGATTCCCTTTCTCATGCCAAAAGCCCAACAAAGGGAATGAAAGGCATTGTTTGATTCCCTTTCTCATGCCAAAAGCCCAACAAAGGGAATGAAAGGCATTGTTTGATTCCCTTTCTCATGCCAAAAGCCTATGAAAGGGAATGAAAGATATTCGAGACCGTGAGACCAGTAGTTGTCTAGTTGCTCTCCCTCCACACTGATGAACAAAACATTTTCATTCTCCATGGTGCTAAATAATTGTTTAGCATGGATGTCTACCCTGAAAAAAGAAATGCGGAAGGCGCTCATTCATCGGCGACAGGCATAAGACGAGCCATCTAGAAGGTTGCTTTTTAACCTTCTAGATAGATTGACTTATGACCCCGAGCCGATAGCACCTGAAGCTAGACACTAAGCTAAGTATAATTTTTCATTTTTTCATACTCTATGGTGCTAATTTTAATTAGCATAGATGTCTACCCTAAAAAATAAAGTTGAATGTGTTTATACATTAACTGAGGTCTACTCTTCTAAAGCAGTTGCGATTAATCTTACTAAGTTCTATTCCATTTGAGTCTTCTATTGACCCATAATTTTAGTAACAACCTACTGCTTCACAAAAATAAAAGACCTATTCAATGAATGGGTCTTTCTTAAGTACCTATCGACGTCTTACTCGTAGTGTTCGTCCCCCAACTACCATCGGTGTATGAATTTAACTTCCGTGTTCGGTAGGCCGCTTGCGATGACCTTCGGATCTCTGCGTCAGAATGCACTCATTCATATGCTAATGCTTATCATACTATCCGCTATTCACTCGCTTGCTTCCTTGATCTCCTCGTTGATATTAAATGCTTTTACATATATCCTTTTTCTGTTAGTACTTATTCTGGGAAGAACCCTACGGTTTAAGGACAAAATAAAAGACCCATTCAATGAATGGGTCTTTCCTAAATGCCTAGCGACGTCCTACTCTCACAGGGGGAGTCCCCCAACTACCATCGGCGCTGAAGAGCTTAACTTCCGTGTTCGGTATGGGAACGGGTGTGACCTCTTCGCCATCATCACTAGACAATAAAGCAACAAATTCTATTATAATGTATTTCATACATTTTGCAATAGGAAATTCATTCCTTCAAAACTAGATAACGTTCAGACATTCATTAATTATTTGGTTAAGTCCTCGATCGATTAGTATCAGTCAGCTACACACGTCACCGCGCTTCCACCTCTGACCTATCAACCTCGTCATCTTCGAGGGATCTTACTAGCTTGCGCTATGGGAAATCTCATCTTGAGGGGGGCTTCATGCTTAGATGCTTTCAGCACTTATCCCGTCCACACATAGCTACCCAGCGATGCCCTTGGCAGAACAACTGGTACACCAGCGGTGTGTCCATCCCGGTCCTCTCGTACTAAGGACAGCTCCTCTCAAATTTCCTACGCCCACGACGGATAGGGACCGAACTGTCTCACGACGTTCTGAACCCAGCTCGCGTACCGCTTTAATGGGCGAACAGCCCAACCCTTGGGACCGACTACAGCCCCAGGATGCGATGAGCCGACATCGAGGTGCCAAACCTCCCCGTCGATGTGGACTCTTGGGGGAGATAAGCCTGTTATCCCCGGGGTAGCTTTTATCCGTTGAGCGATGGCCCTTCCATGCGGAACCACCGGATCACTAAGCCCGACTTTCGTCCCTGCTCGACTTGTAGGTCTCGCAGTCAAGCTCCCTTGTGCCTTTACACTCTACGAATGATTTCCAACCATTCTGAGGGAACCTTTGGGCGCCTCCGTTACATTTTAGGAGGCGACCGCCCCAGTCAAACTGCCCACCTGACACTGTCTCCCATGCCGATTTAGGCATGTGGGTTAGAATTTCAATACAGCCAGGGTAGTATCCCACCGACGCCTCCACCGAAGCTGGCGCTCCGGCTTCTAAGGCTCCTACCTATCCTGTACAAGCTGTACCAAAATTCAATATCAGGCTACAGTAAAGCTCCACGGGGTCTTTCCGTCCTGTCGCGGGTAACCTGCATCTTCACAGGTACTATAATTTCACCGAGTCTCTCGTTGAGACAGTGCCCAGATCGTTACACCTTTCGTGCGGGTCGGAACTTACCCGACAAGGAATTTCGCTACCTTAGGACCGTTATAGTTACGGCCGCCGTTTACTGGGGCTTCGATTCAAAGCTTCTCTTGCGATAACCTCTCCTCTTAACCTTCCAGCACCGGGCAGGTGTCAGCCCCTATACTTCGCCTTGCGGCTTCGCAGAGACCTGTGTTTTTGCTAAACAGTCGCCTGGGCCTATTCACTGCGGCTTATCAGGGCTATTCACCCTAATAAGCACCCCTTCTCCCGAAGTTACGGGGTCATTTTGCCGAGTTCCTTAACGAGAGTTCTCTCGAACACCTTAGGATTCTCTCCTCGCCTACCTGTGTCGGTTTGCGGTACGGGCACCTCTCACCTCGCTAGAGGCTTTTCTTGGCAGTGTGAAATCAGGAACTTCGGTACTTTATTTCCCTCGCCATCACAGCTCAGCCTTAACGATTCGCGGATTTGCCTACGAATCAGCCTTACTGCTTGGACGCGCATATCCAACAGCGCGCTTACCCTATCCTTCTGCGTCCCCCCATTGCTCAAACGGTGAGGAGGTGGTACAGGAATTTCAACCTGTTGTCCATCGCCTACGCCTTTCGGCCTCGGCTTAGGTCCCGACTTACCCTGAGCGGACGAGCCTTCCTCAGGAAACCTTAGGCATACGGTGGAGGGGATTCTCACCCCTCTTTCGCTACTCATACCGGCATTCTCACTTCTAAGCGCTCCACCAGTCCTTCCGGTCTGACTTCACTGCACTTAGAACGCTCTCCTACCATTGTTCTAAAAGAACAATCCACAGCTTCGGTGATACGTTTAGCCCCGGTACATTTTCGGCGCAGAGTCACTCGACCAGTGAGCTATTACGCACTCTTTAAATGGTGGCTGCTTCTAAGCCAACATCCTGGTTGTCTGGGCAACTCCACATCCTTTTCCACTTAACGTATACTTTGGGACCTTAGCTGGTGGTCTGGGCTGTTTCCCTCTTGACTACGGATCTTATCACTCGCAGTCTGACTCCTGAATATAAGTCTTTGGCATTCGGAGTTTGACTGAATTCGGTAACCCGTTGGGGGCCCCTAGTCCAATCAGTGCTCTACCTCCAAGACTCTAAATTCAAGGCTAGCCCTAAAGCTATTTCGGAGAGAACCAGCTATCTCCAAGTTCGATTGGAATTTCTCCGCTACCCACACCTCATCCCCGCACTTTTCAACGTGCGTGGGTTCGGGCCTCCATTCAGTGTTACCTGAACTTCACCCTGGACATGGGTAGATCACCTGGTTTCGGGTCTACAACCACGTACTCATGCGCCCTACTTAAGACTCGCTTTCGCTGCGGCTCCGTCTTATCAACTTAACCTTGCACGTGATCGTAACTCGCCGGTTCATTCTACAAAAGGCACGCCATCACCCTGATATTTTCCGAAGGAAAAATCATAGGGCTCTGACTACTTGTAGGCACACGGTTTCAGGATCTCTTTCACTCCCCTTCCGGGGTGCTTTTCACCTTTCCCTCACGGTACTGGTTCACTATCGGTCACTAGGGAGTATTTAGCCTTGGGAGATGGTCCTCCCTGCTTCCGACGGGATTTCTCGTGTCCCGCCGTACTCAGGATCCACTCTAGAGAGAACGAAGTTTCGACTACAGGGCTGTTACCTTCTGTGGCTGATCTTTCCAGATCACTTCATCTACCTCGTTCTTTTGTAACTCCGTACAGAGTGTCCTACAACCCCAAGAGGCAAGCCTCTTGGTTTGGGCTATTTTCCGTTTCGCTCGCCGCTACTCAGGAAATCGCGTTTGCTTTCTCTTCCTCCGGGTACTTAGATGTTTCAGTTCCCCGGGTTTACCTTCAACTACCCTATGAATTCAGGTAGAGATACTACTCCATTACGAGCAGTGGGTTTCCCCATTCGGAAATCTTCGGATCAAAGCTTACTTACAGCTCCCCGAAGCATATCGGTGTTAGTCCCGTCCTTCATCGGCTCCTAGTGCCAAGGCATCCACCGTGCGCCCTTACTAACTTAACCTAAGTTAAAGTCGTAAAAACTTTACAGTTTATTACTTTGGTTTTAATTCTTAATGAATGTCTTGTTACGTTATCTAGTTTTCAAGGTACGAATTCTAATAGAAGGAAAGTTCCTTCAAAACTGACCACAATAAATCAAGCGTCTTTTTATGAATCTCATAAGAGATTCAGTTTCCTTAGAAAGGAGGTGATCCAGCCGCACCTTCCGATACGGCTACCTTGTTACGACTTCACCCCAATCATCTGTCCCACCTTAGGCGGCTGGCTCCTAGATGAAACAAGTTTCATCTTAGGTTACCCCACCGACTTCGGGTGTTACAAACTCTCGTGGTGTGACGGGCGGTGTGTACAAGGCCCGGGAACGTATTCACCGCGGCATGCTGATCCGCGATTACTAGCGATTCCAGCTTCATGCAGGCGAGTTGCAGCCTGCAATCCGAACTGAGAATGGTTTTATGGGATTCGCTTAACCTCGCGGTTTTGCTGCCCTTTGTACCATCCATTGTAGCACGTGTGTAGCCCAGGTCATAAGGGGCATGATGATTTGACGTCATCCCCACCTTCCTCCGGTTTGTCACCGGCAGTCACCTTAGAGTGCCCAACTGAATGCTGGCAACTAAGATCAAGGGTTGCGCTCGTTGCGGGACTTAACCCAACATCTCACGACACGAGCTGACGACAACCATGCACCACCTGTCACCTTTGTCCCCGAAGGGAAAACTCTATCTCTAGAGCGGTCATAGGGATGTCAAGACCTGGTAAGGTTCTTCGCGTTGCTTCGAATTAAACCACATGCTCCACCGCTTGTGCGGGCCCCCGTCAATTCCTTTGAGTTTCAGTCTTGCGACCGTACTCCCCAGGCGGAGTGCTTAATGCGTTTGCTGCAGCACTAAGGGGCGGAAACCCCCTAACACTTAGCACTCATCGTTTACGGCGTGGACTACCAGGGTATCTAATCCTGTTCGCTCCCCACGCTTTCGCTCCTCAGCGTCAGTTACAGACCAGAGAGTCGCCTTCGCCACTGGTGTTCCTCCACATCTCTACGCATTTCACCGCTACACGTGGAATTCCACTCTCCTCTTCTGCACTCAAGTCTCCCAGTTTCCAATGACCCTCCCCGGTTGAGCCGGGGGCTTTCACATCAGACTTAAAAGACCGCCTGCGAGCGCTTTACGCCCAATAATTCCGGATAACGCTTGCCACCTACGTATTACCGCGGCTGCTGGCACGTAGTTAGCCGTGGCTTTCTGGTTAAGTACCGTCAAGGTACGAGCAGTTACTCTCGTACTTGTTCTTCCTTAACAACAGAACTTTACGACCCGAAGGCCTTCATCGTTCACGCGGCGTTGCTCCGTCAGACTTTCGTCCATTGCGGAAGATTCCCTACTGCTGCCTCCCGTAGGAGTCTGGGCCGTGTCTCAGTCCCAGTGTGGCCGATCACCCTCTCAGGTCGGCTACGCATCGTTGCCTTGGTGAGCCGTTACCTCACCAACTAGCTAATGCGCCGCGGGCCCATCTGTAAGTGATAGCCGAAACCATCTTTTAATAGAGAACCATGAGGTTCTTTATATTATCCGGTATTAGCTCCGGTTTCCCGAAGTTATCCCAGTCTTACAGGCAGGTTGCCCACGTGTTACTCACCCGTCCGCCGCTAATTAAAGGAAGCAAGCTTCCTTTAATCCGCTCGACTTGCATGTATTAGGCACGCCGCCAGCGTTCATCCTGAGCCAGGATCAAACTCTCCAATAAGAGATATTTGATTGCTCAAATAAAAATTTAAAACTAGATTAAACGTTGACGCTTGTTTATTGTGTTCAGTTTTCAAAGAACTTTTTGTGCGCTTTGTTGAAGCGACTTTATTAATATATCACATCTCACTAAATTCCGTCAACACTTTTTAAAATTTATTATTAACTCGTTGTTGACTTGTAGAAGTATATCAATTTTTTCAGATGAATTCAATAGCAATTTTATAAAAAGGAGAATAATCTCCCCTATATTAACCTATTATCTGCTCGATATATAGTTCTTTCCGATTTGATAATTGTATAAGTGAATCATTTACCTCTACCATTGGACGAGTAGGATATTTATCATCTACAAAGATAACCTTACCTATCTGACCATTAGATAGCTTCACTACGGTACCAATCGTTAACCTTGCTACTTCTTGGATTAATACCTGTACAAGTTGCATATCAAATTTGCCGAAAGAACCTTGTGCTACTTCTTCAAGAACTACTAATGGAGCTCTTTTTATGCGGTAGTTTGTGTCACAACACATTGCATGATACACATCTGAAATAGCGACCACTTTACCGAAGGGATGGAGTTTCTCACCTGAAATACCTAATACATATCCAGAACCATCAACCCGCTCATGGTGTTGAAATACAGCCAATTTCACACTATCTTTCAACAAAGATATCTTTTCGATCATTTTATAGCTCAACACAGGGTGTTTTTTAATTTCATTAAATTCAGATGAGTTTAAGGGACCTTTTTTATATAAAATTTTCCGATCAATTTTTGACATTCCACAGTCACTTAGTAATCCTGCAAGTGCTAATTGATTGCAATCCCCTTGGTCATACTGAAGCTTTTTACCTAGATAAGCAGCAATAATACCTACAGCTACCGAATGATGGTATAAGTAGTCTGACTTCGTAGAGAACTGATGTAGGTTCATAATTTCACTTGGTTCTAGAAGTGCTTTTTCTAGTAATGGAATAATTAACTCTCTTACTTTACCTATTTCAACTTGAATTCCAGCCTGCCAATTCATAAATAGTTGCTTGTATTCATTAACAACTTTTAAATACATCTCATAAAAAGAGATAGAATCAAGTTCACTATTGTTATTCTCATTTTTTGTCTCAGGTAAAAAAGCAACACCATTAACTAAAAAGCCTTCTACTTCAACTGCATGAATTAGAAATGCATTTAATATCTCAATAGTCTGTTTGGTCACTACTGTTTTACTAGGAAAGAGAGACTTCGAGGATAAGGAGTTTACATCTTTTGAGAGAATACATCCTTCCTTCAATTGGTTAACTAGTACTTTCATTTTTGTACCCCTTTATTGTGCTAAAAATGATTACGATTTATATGTATTGTTTACTTACAAGATGTATCTATTGGAGGACTAATATCTTTACTAAAGGAAAATCCCTCATTTTACATATTTACAATTATTTTACTAAAAAAAGGAACACTTCTAAAGTGTTCCTTTCATTGTTTATTCATTTTCTTCATCTGAACTTTCGTCTTGGACGATTACTTCAGTATCATTATCTGAACTTTCATCTTGGACGATTTCCTCAGTCTCATTACTTGAGGTTACTTCTACTTCATTGTCTGGAAATTCAGTATCTTCTAGGTCTTCCTCAATTTCTTCTTTTGCTACCTTAGCTACTGTAGCAACAAATTCATTTTCACCTAAGCGAATCAATTTAACCCCTTGTGTGTTACGTCCAAGTTGTGAAATATCTTCAATAGCCATTCTAATTAATACACCTGCACCAGTGATTAACATTAAATCATTTTCAGTTGTAACTGCTTTAACAGCCACCACTTTTCCGTTTTTATCTGTAATATTGGATGTTTTTAATCCTTTACCTCCGCGGCTTTGGACACGATATTCACCTACTGGTGTACGCTTACCGTAACCTTTTTTGGTAACAATTAAGATATCTACGCCTTCTTCAAGTATTTCCATTCCAACAACTTCATCATCTTCACCAAGTGTGATTCCTTTAACACCAGCTGCTGTTCTTCCCATGGATCTTATATCGGTTTCTGGGAAACGAATAAGCATACCATTTTGAGTACCAATGATAATTTCTTTCGTGCCATCAGTTAGCTTGACAGAGATTAGTTCATCTCCTTCACGTAGACCTACTGCAATAAGACCGCTTGTACGAATATTGCCAAACGATGACAAAGGTGATCGTTTTGAAATTCCTTGCTTTGTTGTAAAGAATAAGAACCAATCATCAACAAAATCAGAAACAGGAATGATCGCATTTACCCATTCATCTTTCTCAATTTCTAATAAATTAATAATTGGAATTCCCTTCGCTGTACGACTGTACTCTGGAATTTCATACCCTTTTGTTCTATATACTTTACCTTTGTTTGTAAAGAATAAGATTGTATCATGGGTTGATGTTGTTAATAAATGTTCAACGAAATCATCTTCATTCGTTCCCATTCCCTGGATTCCACGTCCACCACGTTTTTGGCTGCGGTAAGTAGAAACCGGTAATCGTTTAACATACCCTTTGTTTGTTAAAGTAATAACAATATTTTCGCGGGGAATTAAATCTTCATCTTCAATCATTTCAAGTCCACCTGAAACAATCTCCGTACGACGGACGTCATTAAAACGTTCTTTGATTTCAATTAATTCTTCTCGAATGATTTCTAATACCTTTTCCTCATCAGCTAATATAGCTTTCAACTCAGCAATTAAAGCAACAAGACCTTGATATTCTTCTTCAATTTTTTCACGTTCTAACCCTGTTAATCGTTGAAGACGCATATCTAAGATAGCTTGAGCTTGTTTTTCCGAAAGACCAAATCGAGTCATTAAACCTTCTCTTGCTATATCTGTTGTTTGAGAAGCACGGATTAGTGAGATTACCTCATCCAAATGATCTAAGGCAATTCTTAATCCTTCTAAAATATGCGCCCTTGCTTCCGCCTTACGAAGTTCAAATGCTGTTCGACGCTTAATAACTACCTTTTGATGTTCTAAGTAATAGTATAAACATTGTTTTAAATTCAGTACCTTTGGTTGACCATCTACAAGTGCTAGTAGATTGATTCCAAAACTTGTTTGAAGTGCTGTTTGCTTATAGAGATTATTTAAAAGTACATTCGCATTTGCATCCTTACGTACTTCCATCACAATACGCATTCCCTTACGGTCAGACTCGTCTCTTAAGTCTGTAATGCCATCGATTTTTTTATCTCTTACTAATTCAGCAATTTTTTCAATTAACTTAGCTTTATTTACTTGGTAAGGAAGTTCTCGGACAATAATAACTTCTTTTCCATTACTTTTTTCTTCAATTTCTACTTTTGCACGTAAAGTTATCGAACCTCTTCCAGTTTCATATGCTTTACGAATACCACTTCTCCCTAGAATTAATCCAGACGTTGGAAAATCAGGGCCGGGAATTAGCTCCATTAGTTCTGGAATTGTAATTTCTGGGTCTTTACTAACCGCAAGCACCCCATCAATCACTTCACCAAGTTGGTGTGGAGGAATGTTAGTCGCCATTCCAACCGCAATTCCAGCTGCACCATTTACAAGAAGATTAGGGAATCTTGAAGGTAATACGACTGGTTCTCTTTCTGAACCATCATAGTTATCTTGGTAATCAATCGTATCTTTATTAATATCACGAATCAATTCCATTGAAATCTTAGACATACGTGCTTCTGTATAACGCATTGCTGCTGCTGCATCACCATCAACAGATCCAAAGTTTCCGTGGCCATCAACAAGCATGTAGCGATAGTTAAAGTTCTGTGCCATACGTACCATTGTATCGTATACAGCAGAGTCACCATGCGGATGGTACTTACCAATAACTTCACCAACGATACGTGCAGATTTTTTATAAGCTTTATCAGATGTCATTCCTAAGTCATTCATTGCATAAAGAATACGTCGATGAACCGGCTTTAAGCCATCTCTTACGTCTGGAAGTGCACGTGATACGATAACACTCATCGCATAATCCAAAAATGATGCTTTCATTTCCTGACTTATATTAATTTCTGTTACTTGAGAACCTTGTGTCTCAGACATGAATAAACCTCCCTAACTAGGGTAAAAAAGTAAGTTCATTTTCAGGAGAAAATGATTTTGCCCATGATTAATTCTATTAGTAAACATATGTAAAACATGGAGACCTTTTGTAGCTCCCCATGTTAACATTTGCTCAATTTATATATCTAAATTTTTAACGTAAGATGCATTTTCTTCAATGAAATTACGTCTTGGCTCAACCTTGTCACCCATTAACATTTCAAATGTTTCATCTGCTTCAATTGCATCTTGAAGGCTTACTTGTAACATTGATCTTACTTCAGGGTCCATTGTTGTTTCCCATAGCTGCTCTGGATTCATCTCTCCAAGACCCTTATAACGTTGAATTCCTGGTTTTGGTTGACTTGGCAATTGACCTAACACTTCTTCTAACTGTCGGTTATTATAGGCATATTCAACTTTTTTACCTTGCTGAATTTTATATAAAGGTGGCTGTGCAATATAGATATAACCACTTTCAACAATTTGACGCATATAACGATAAAAGAATGTTAACAATAGTGTACGAATATGTGCACCATCGACATCCGCATCTGTCATGATTACGATTTTATGATATCTTGCTTTTGAAATATCAAAATCTTCACCAATACCAGTGCCAAGCGCTGTAATCATTGCACGAATTTCATTATTAGAAAGAATTTTATCAAGACGAGCCTTCTCAACATTTATGATTTTCCCACGTAAAGGTAAAATAGCTTGGAAGTGACGATCACGCCCTTGTTTCGCCGAACCACCCGCTGAGTCACCCTCAACGATATAAATTTCACTAATAGCTGGGTCTTTAGAAGAACAGTCTGCTAATTTACCAGGTAAACTTGAAATTTCTAAAGCGCTTTTTCGTCTAGTTAATTCTCTAGCTTTTTTTGCAGCCATTCTAGCACGTGAGGCCATTAAACCCTTCTCAACTATTTTCTTTGCTACTGAAGGATTTTCTAATAAAAATGACTCGAACTTTTCAGAGAATACTGACTCAGTGACGGTCCTTGCTTCACTGTTGCCTAGTTTCGTTTTTGTTTGCCCTTCAAATTGAGGATCTGGATGCTTAACAGAAATAATAGCAGTAAGCCCTTCACGCACATCGTCCCCAGTTAAATTCGCATCACTTTCTTTAAAAATATGATGCTTACGAGCATAGTCATTTATAATCCTAGTTAAAGCTGTTTTAAATCCAAATTCATGTGTTCCACCTTCGTGTGTATGAATATTATTAGCAAAGGAATAGATATTACTTGTATAACTGTCATTGTATTGCAGAGCAATTTCAATAGCAATTCCCTCACGTTCACCTTCAACAAACACCGGCTCTTCATGAATAACTTCTCTTGTTCGGTTTAAATGCTCAACATAAGATTTAATACCACCTTCATAATGGTATTCCTTACGTTTATTTTCTTCACGTTTGTCTTCAATCGTAATTTTAACTCCACGTGTTAAGAATGCTAACTCTCTTAAACGATTTGCTAAAATATCAAATTCATAAACTAATGTTTCTCGGAATATTTCACTATCAGGAGCGAATCTAATCGTTGTACCTGTTCGATCTGTCTCACCTACAACTCTTAGATCTCCAGCTGGAACACCACGCTCAAATTTCTGATAATGAATTTTTCCATCACGATGTACATATACTTCAAGTACCGTTGATAATGCATTTACAACAGAAGCACCTACACCATGAAGACCACCTGAAACCTTATAACCACCGCCGTCAAACTTTCCTCCAGCATGAAGAACCGTTAAGATTACCTCAACTGCAGGACGACCCATCTTTTCATGGATCCCAACAGGAATCCCGCGCCCGTTATCCATTACAGTTATACTATTATCTTCTTCGATGAATACATTCACTTCATCACAATAACCTGCGAGTGCCTCATCAATACTATTATCAACAATTTCCCATACTAAATGGTGAAGACCTTTTGAGCTTGTTGAACCAATATACATCCCAGGACGTTTTCGAACAGCTTCGAGTCCTTCTAGAACTTGTATCTGGTTTTCATCATATGTTTGTTGATTCACATTTGTTTCGTCGATTGCCATTGCTATATCACCTTCACTCTTTATTGACAAACTATTACTAAGACAGTTTAGCTAAATAACATCTTCTTCTAGGGTTGAATCTATGTCTAAAGGAAGCTGTGCACGTTTTTTTAACGTATTTGAAGATAATGGAGAAAAATAAATTTGGTTGATCGTTACAACAACTGATTTGTATTCTGTTTTCGTTAATTCAACAATCTGCCCAGCTTGTTTTTCAAAAAATTCATCAACAACGGAGTCGCGGTCTAAAATTGCAACCACATCTTTTGAATGTATGATTACATTCTCTCCTAAGTGAATGAACATGTCCATCACCTCATTTTAGCTTTGTCATTTGACCTGCAGTAACGTTGTAAGTAGCTGCTTGCTTTAATGTTTCATGATTAATTCCTTCAACACTTGTGGTGGTTACAAAGGTTTGTACCTTCCCTTGAATTGTATTTAATAAATGTGATTGCCTATAATCGTCTAATTCAGACAAAACATCATCTAGTAAAAGTATGGGGTATTCTCTTATTTCTGAGTGGATTAATTCGATTTCTGCTAATTTTAACGAAAGTGCAGTTGTCCGTTGTTGTCCTTGTGATCCAAATGTCTGTACATCCCTTCCATTGACAAAAAATGATAGATCATCTCTATGAGGACCCGCTAAGGTCACACCCCGTTCAATTTCACGTTCTTTTATTTTAGCAAACTTTTCTTCATATACTTCTATCATTTTCGACAAATCTATACTTTCTGATACATCAACAGAAGGATTATATTGAATTTTAAGCGTTTCTAGACCTCTACTTATGCCATGATGAATGGGTTCAGCCCAATTTTGCAGTAGTCTAAGAAACTCGAAACGTTTGAAGACGATCTTTGTAGCCATTTCAATTAATTGATAGGTCAGTACATCTAGCATCGTTTTATCTTTTTGTTTTTTTGTTTGGAGCTGCTTTAAATAGTGATTACGCTGCTGAAGAATTTTATGATACTGACTTAAGTCATGCAAATACACAGCAGATACTTGGCCAATTTCCATATCGATAAATCGTCTTCGTATTTGCGGACTACCTTTTACTAGATTTAGATCTTCAGGTGCGAACATGACAATATTCATACTACCGATATATTGACTTAACTTAGGTTGTTCTAGCTGATTGACCTTGGCCCTTTTACCTTTTTTAGATAAAACTAGCTGTAAAGAAAGAGGACCATTACGTTTTTGAAGCCTACCTTCTATTTTACCATATTCTTCGTCCCAACGAATAAGATCTTTATCATTTGATGTTCGATGGGATTTTGCCATAGCTAAAACATAGATCGATTCCATCACATTGGTCTTACCTTGAGCATTTTCACCTAGTATCACATTCACTTTGTTTTCAAAGCTTATGGATAAATTAGGGTAATTTCGATAATTAGTTAATTTTATATCTTCAATATACAAAGGGATTCACCCGCTTTTTATAAATCTTGGACGAACCAAGACGAAAGGCAAATAAACTCATTTTATTCCTGAGCAGATTTGCCTTAAGCTTATTATGTCTATCATACCTTATTTCGTGAGTTTTTCGTTAAGATTTAATTTTAAATTTACCAAACTCAGGTATTGCAATTACATCTCCATCAACTAGTTTCTTTCCTCGTCGGTTTTCAGCTTCCCCGTTAACGAAGATTTGATGTTCTTCTAAAAACCACTTTGCCATCCCACCTGTTGAGATAACATCTGCTAATTTAAGAAATTGTCCTAGTGTTATATATTCAGTGGAAATGGTTATTTCTTTAGCCAAGAAAATCACTACCTTTCTTATTTTACTAAAACGGATGGATCATGAAGGATGTTTTATAAAAAGGCTCAAAATCGCTTATAAAATATTATTTCCTAATCACATTTAAAGATGTGAGATATCTTAGTGTAAAAGAAATTTCGACACAAAAAGAAATAGTAAATACTTTAGAAGCTGGCAGCTAAAACATCTATTTAAAGATCACCAAGAGAAAAGAAAGCTACTAGGAACTTTTTGCCTAGTAGCAGAAATAAGTGAAAACATTAAGCTAGATTGCCTAAAAAGTTCTTACTGGAAGAATCAGTTGTAAAATTGAGTCATCATGTAGTGGACGGATAATAAATGGTCTCATAGCTCCAGTAAAATTCACTCTAATATCAGTTCCTTCAAGTGCTTTTAGTGCATCCATCATATATTTTGCACTAAACGAAATTTTTAGTTCTTCTCCGTCAATTGTCTCTGATTGAATTTCTTCAATTACTTTTCCAATCTCAGGAGAATTTGATGATACTTCAATAACACTATCCGGCATTGTTGATAATTTAACAACATTGTTACGTCCTTCTTTTGCTAGTAGTGATGCACGGTCAATTGCTTGCAAGAAAAGTTTAGTAGATACAACGACTTCTGTTTTACTTTCATTTGGAATTAAACGTGTTGTATCAGGATAATTCCCATCTAATAAACGTGAGAAAAATAATAAATGTTTTGTTTTAAAGAGAACTTGGTTTTCTGTAATGACAATATCAACTAACTCAGTATTATCATCTAAGATTTTACTTAACTCTGTAAGGCTTTTTCCAGGAATAACGACATTATAGCTATCCAATATTTCAGATTCAACCTTTGCTTTTCTCAAAGCAAGTCGATGACTATCTGTTGCAATACAGGTTAGTTCGTTATTTTGAACGCTCCAGTTTACACCTGTCAAGATAGGTCTAGTTTCAGATGTAGATACAGCAAAAACAGTTTGTCTAATCATATTTTTGAGTAAGTCAGTAGAAATTTTAAAAGCATTACTTTCTTCAATTTGAGGTAATTGAGGATATTCTTCTGCATCTAGACCATTTAAATTAAACTCAGCTCTGCCTGATCGAATTAGCGTCAAAAATTGATTTTGAACTTCAATTTCTACTGTATCGTTAGGTAGTTTCTTAACAATCTCACTAAAGAAGCGTGCTTGAAGCACGATGCTTCCTGTTTTCTTGATTTCAACAATCTCACTTCCATCTTCCTCAGCTGGAATAAATGATTCAATAGAAATATCAGAATCACTACCAGTTAATGTAACTCCTTCTTCAGTAGCAACAATTTTAATACCAGTTAGAATTGGAATAGTTGTTCTAGAAGATACTGCTTTCATAACATCTTGAACACTTTGAACGAGATGATCTCTAAGAATGATAAATTTCATGTCAAAATCCTCCTGTAAAAAAAACGTACGATTTATGATTTTCATACGCATAATAATTAATTAAAAGAATAAAAAAAGTAATAGAAGTAATAGTAGGGCCTGTTAGTATGTGGATAAGTCAATAAACGTAAAGGAAATACAGTCTATCCACATGTGGATAGACTGTGTATAAGAAGAGTAAAGTTATCAACATTATCCAGTGCTAAGCTTCTACCCGAGTTAACCTTTTAATAATGAGTTTATTTCTTTTAGTTGTTTTTGTAGCTGTGAATCAGTTTGCAACATCTTAGATATTTTTTCATGTGCGTGAATCACCGTGGTATGGTCTCTTCCACCAAATTCCTCACCGATTTTAGGGAGAGAAAAGTCTGTTAGTTCACGAGCTAAATACATAGCAATTTGTCTAGGAAAAGCGACTGATTTTGTTCGTTTTTTTGCTTTAAAATCTTCGAGCTTTACGCTATAGTGTTGTCCAACCATTTTTTGGATCTCAAAAATGGTAATTACTCTTGGCTTAGAGCTAGGAATTATATCCTTTAATGCTTCAGCAGCTAAATCTGCATTAATATCTTTATTTATTAAAGAAGAATAGGCGACTACACGAATGAGTGCCCCTTCTAACTCACGAATATTTGTATCAATTTGATTTGCTATATATAGCATGACTTCATTTGGTATATCTAAACCTTCCGCCTTTGCCTTCTTTCGTAAAATAGCAATCCGTGTCTCCAGATCTGGCGGTGTAATATCAGTAATTAATCCCCATTCAAAGCGCGATCTTAACCTGTCTTCTAAAGTAGGAATTTCCTTTGGTGGTCGATCACTGGAAATAACAATTTGCTTGCTTTCTTCGTGAAGGGTATTAAAAGTATGGAAAAATTCTTCTTGTGTTTGTTCTTTACCTGCTAAGAATTGAATATCATCTATTAGTAAGACATCCACACTTCGATATTTATTTCTAAAATCGACAGCTTTATTATCTCGAATAGAATTGATAAATTCATTTGTAAATTTCTCTGAAGATAAATAAACAACCTTTGCTCCTGGATTGTGGTCTATCACATAATGTCCAATTGCGTGCATTAAGTGAGTTTTACCAAGACCTACACCTCCATAAATAAAGAGAGGATTATATGCTTTTGCTGGAGCTTCCGCCACGGCTAAAGAAGCAGCATGAGCAAAACGATTACCAGAACCAATAACAAAGGTATCGAATGTGTATTTTGGATTTAGCATATTTTGCTGCAGTTCTATTGGATCTTCTTGTTTTAAGATCTTTTTTTCAGGAGCTTTAAATTCAAATTCTTCTTCTAGCTGGTTTTGAGGAATAATAAATTTAATACTTAATTCTTCACCTGTTAAGTCATAAATCGTCTCGGCGATAAGATGTAAGTACCTTGATTCAAGCCAATCACGTGCGAATTCATTAGGTGCTGTGATAATTAGGGTATCATTTTGAAGTGCATGGGCTTTAGTTGACTTTAGCCATGTTTCAAAGCTTGGTTTGCTTAACTTCTTTTCTATTTCGGTCAATGCCTTGGACCATAAATCAGCAATATTCTCCAAAAAATTTCCCTCCTTTAATGTAGATTAGCTGAAATTTCTATTATGTTTAAGTTTTGTATAACGTCGAATAAGCCGAATGTATACATCTTAATAAAAATACAATCAGTATAAAATGTGAATAAAATATATTATAGTAGTAAAACGTCTTTTCGACATAATTCACATATTGTGGACAAATCTCTATTCACAACACTGGAAAAGTGTCCACATCTTATCCACACTCTGTGGATAAGAAAATTTGTGGATAAAGTTATAAAGAGTGAAAACACAAATATAATATCAAATATTCCCTAGTAAATCAATGGTTTTTAATAAGTTATCCACAATTACTACACCTTGTGGAAAAAAGATTTCCACAATACTATATGATGTGTGAAGGTTGTCGATAACTTGTGGGGATGGAGATTTTTGTCGAATAAAGTTGTCCACAGCTAGAAAAACTAATGATTTATAAAAAAGGGACAAGCTTTTATTTAGGGTTTGTTTAATGAGGTGTCTCTATTAGTTTTCCTCAAACTAAAAATAAGAGAAATTGTCCAGAAGATACGAACGAGGATCTTTTTGTTGGTTTATAACTATTTCTTGTAAATAAATTAGGCAATATATCATGTAATTGACTTAAATTTTTATAAATCCAAAATATAGCATCTAAGAAAGGTTGACATTTGACCCTTAATTTCTCTATAATTATTGAGACTGTCTGTTAAGATGATTGCAAATTCCTCAGGGAGGTGTCATATAATGAAAAGAACGTATCAACCAAATAATCGTAAACATAGCAAAGTGCACGGTTTCCGTAAACGTATGAGTTCAGCAAATGGACGTAAAGTTCTAGCTCGTCGTCGTCGTAAAGGAAGAAAAGTATTATCAGCATAGACCACTGAGATCTCAGTGGTCTTTTTTGTCATTATTAATTAAGTAGATTTATAAGTGACAAGATATGAAAAAAGCAAAAGAAATTCTTCGAACAAATTATTTCTTTTAAGTAAGGTTTATAGTGTCTTAGTATGACTATAATGTAGATGATTGACTTCTTTAGAGAGTAGTTTGTTGAAATTTCCTATTACTTATAACGATTTTAGGAGATTTAAATAGTTACTCTTTTCTACTTGTGGTTGATTTAGTGCTAAGGTGATTGAAGGAGTACGATGTACCAGGGGCTAGAGTGAAATTTAACAGCTTAATTAGCTTTAGTGAAGTGAAAATTATTGGATACCTTGAGTGGACAGAATCAAAATAGTTACCTAGTAGATTTGATTATAAACAACCCATAATTAGTGGAAGTTTCAAACTGCGAATTTAAACATAGAAGTTATGATGTTAACATATGCTGGAGTGTTATTAATGAAAAAGGAATATCGAATAAAAAAAAATAAAGAATTCCAATCGGTTTTTCAACATGGAAAATCAACTGCAAATCGTCAGTTTGTTGTATATGTTTTACAAAATGAGCTAGAGCATTTTCGTATTGGACTTTCCGTGAGTAAAAAAATAGGAAACGCTGTAGTACGTAATCGAGTGAAACGATTAGTAAGACAGTTTTTTCTAGAACATAAAGAGCTAGTTGATCAAAACAAGGATTATGTAATTATTGCAAGAAAGCCTGTAGCAGAAATGGATTATGCGGAGGTTCGGAGCAGTTTGCAGCATGTCTTAAAACGGGCAAAAGTACTAAGAAAAACGGTTTAGTAAAATGTAGTTAGTTTCATACTCATTTATTAATATAATTCAATATGCTCTTCATATAATAGAGAAGAAACTTTGAAAAGATAGAAGTTACTCTATGTAAAGTGAAATAAACTACGAAAATAGAACTGCTACTACGAATGAAAAGATGCCACACTATTAGGTTCAAAGTGTACCCTTAAACTGTTAAATGTAATAAGTTTAACAAAATAGCCAAAGAAGGCTCTTTTCTGAAAAGTAAAATGCTAACTAAAAAAGTATTAAGAGTAAAAGAGAGTAATTATACTTAAGAGTTGGATACGGAAGAAAAGATGCCACACTATTAGGTTCAAAGTGTACCCTTAAACTGTTAAATGTAATAAGTTTAACAAATAGCCAAAGAAAAAAAGCTATTTATTATAAAAAGTGATAAAATGTATTTGTCATGTTTTCATTTTGGGGTCAAAACTAAATATGCTAATGTATAGTATTAATTAATGATCCAGTGAAATCAAAAAATCCGTATACTACTTACATTAGGAGGAAGAATCTGTTGAAAAGGCGAATACTATTATTTGGAACACTACTATTGTTATTGATGCTCATGACAGGGTGTACAGAAATCAATGAGGAGATTACAAAGGATAGTGAAGGCTTCTGGAATCAATATATTGTTTATCCATTATCATGGCTAATTACATATGTTGCTGAAGCTACCGGTGAAAACTATGGTTTAGCAATTATTGTTGTAACTCTTATAATTAGATTTGCTATTTTACCTTTGATGATTAAACAAACGAGAAGTTCAAAGGCAATGCAAGCGCTACAGCCTGAAATGCAGGCATTAAGAGAGAAATATAGTTCGAAGGATCAAAAAACTCAACAAAAACTACAACAAGAGACAATGGCTCTTTTTCAAAAACATGGAGTAAATCCTTTAGCAGGATGTTTTCCATTAATTATTCAAATGCCAATTCTTATTGGTTTCTACCATGCAATTATGAGAACTAGAGAAATTGCTGAGCATAACTTTTTATGGTTTGATTTAGGTGATAAAGATCCATATTATTTATTACCCCTAATCGCAGGTGTTACAACATTTATCCAACAAAAGATGATGATGGCTGGAAACGCGCAGCAAAATCCTCAAATGGCCATGATGTTATGGTTAATGCCGATTATGATTGTCGTATTTGCAATTACTTTCCCAGCAGCATTATCACTATACTGGGTTGTCGGGAACTTATTTATGATTGCACAGACTTACTTTATTAAAGGTCCAGAGCTAAAAGAAGCTACTGGTAAATCAGGAGGAGCAAAAAAGTGAAACAAATAACTGCTACTGGGCAAACCGTCGATGAAGCAGTGGAATCAGCTTTAGCTCAACTAGAAACAACAAAAGACCGCGCAGAAATCTCGATCATCAATGAAGGAAAAAAGGGAATCTTCGGGATATTTGGTTCAAAGCCAGCTGTTGTGAAAGTAACAGTGAAAATTGACCCGATCGAAGAGGCTGCTGCTTTTCTTCAGAAGGTAGTTGATTCCATGGGAGTCTCAGCCAAAATTGATATTAAAAGAAATGGTAAAAATGTTACATTTAATCTTACCGGTGAAAAATTAGCGATTTTAATTGGTAAGCGAGGTCAAACGTTAAACTCACTTCAGTATTTAACACAATTGGTGGTTAATCGAGTTTCTAATCAGTATGTAAATATTATTATTGATGCTGAGAATTACAGAGGTAGAAGAGAAGAAACACTAGTTTTACTTGCTGAAAGATTAGCATTAAAGGCGATTCGAACAAAGCAAGATGTTCCATTAGAACCAATGCCGTCTTATGAACGCAAGGTAATTCATACAGCTCTAGTAAATAATAAAAAGGTAAAAACCTTTTCAGCGGGTGCAGATCCAAACCGTCATATTGTTATCTCACCACAGAGATAAAATGATAGCTAAAAGCTAACTCTTAATGAGTTAGCTTTTTTTGCGTTTTTAATTTGTGATGAAATGAGAAAGTAGTTTTACTTGATAGTTATAACTTAGGAGAACATTCAACCCTTTGTATGCACGTTACATAGTTACAAAAAGTTGCTTATGATTACTTTTTTGACAGTCCAGCAAAGATTGGAGTTAATTTATACATCATATTGCCGCAATCCACTGTCTGCCTGAGGCGGAATTGTAGGTAAAAGTACCTAATTCCGCTTTTTGAAGTTCAGTATTAATTGTTTATATGAAAATTAACCTTCGTATCAAAGGTGATTAAAAAGATTGTTATTCACATGTGGATAAGTTAAAATTGGTATAATAAACAAAAATGTGCGTGTAAGTTTTCCGTGTGGATAAATAGGTCATACTAGTAATAAATATTATTATTCACAAAGACGATATGGTAAAATGGATTGCTTGTGGAAAACTAATTAGATCCATAATTTTTATAGAAATGTAAGAGTATATGTGTAGGTAGGTTTAATGAGGTGAGTAAATGGAATTTGACACAATAACAGCAATCTCGACTCCGATGGGAGAGGGAGCAATAGCCATTGTTCGATTAAGTGGAGATGATGCAGTAGAAATTGCGGACCGGCTGTTCAAAGGAAAAGCGGGGAAGAAGCTAAGAGAGTTAAAATCACATACAATACATTATGGGTATATAGTTGATCCGAAAACAGAGGAAACAGTAGAGGAAGTAATGGTCTCGTTGATGAGAGGACCAAAAACTTTTACCCGAGAAGATATAATAGAAATTAATTGCCATGGAGGACTAGTTTCAGTTAATAGAGTGCTTGGACTAGTGTTAACCAATGGGGCAAGATTGGCTGAGCCAGGTGAATTCACAAAGAGGGCCTTTCTAAATGGAAGAATCGACTTGTCACAAGCCGAGGCAGTAATGGATTTAATAAGAGCTAAAACGGACCGAGCGATGAACGTAGCAATCGGCCAAATGGAGGGAAGACTGTCTAATTTAATAAGAGGACTAAGACAGGAGTTACTCGAGGTCTTAGCACATATTGAAGTCAATATTGATTATCCAGAGTATGATGATGTAGAGGAAATGACACATCAGTTATTAATACCTAAGGTTCTAAATGTAAAAAGTGAAATTCAGAAGTTATTAAGGACCTCTAGTCAAGGAAAGATACTTAGAGAAGGACTTTCTACAGTTATTGTTGGAAGACCCAATGTTGGAAAAAGTTCGCTATTAAATAGTTTAGTTCATGAGAATAAAGCTATTGTGACAGATATTCCAGGCACAACAAGAGATGTAATTGAAGAATATGTGAATGTTCGAGGAGTTCCACTTCGGTTAGTTGATACAGCTGGGATAAGAGAAACAGAAGATATCGTCGAACGAATTGGTGTTGAAAGATCACGTGAAGTGTTAAAAAAGGCTGATTTAATCCTATTGGTATTAAATAATAATGAACAATTATCACATGAAGATGAGAAACTCTTTGAAGCAATAAGTGGTATGGATGCTATTATCATTATTAACAAAACGGATTTACCGACAAAAATTGACCTTGATACAGTGAAAAAATTAGCAAATAACCAACCAATTGTCACAACTTCACTTCTTCATGAGAAGGGGATTGATGAATTAGAAGAAGCTATTTCTTCCTTATTCTTCTCTGGCTCGCTCGAAGCTGGTGATTTAACATATGTATCTAATTCTAGACATATTGCTCTTTTACATCAGGCATCTAGCTCAATCGATGAGGCAATTCAAGGAATAGAAACACAGTTACCTATAGATATGGTCCAAATAGATTTAACAAGAACATGGGAATTACTTGGTGAAATTATTGGTGATGCAGTTCATGAGAGCTTAATCAATCAACTTTTTTCACAGTTTTGTTTAGGAAAATAATTTAGTAATTTATTTTATATATCATTCATGCTTCCTTTTATTGTAGATCATGAATTTGATATAAGGAGGTTTCTTAAATATGGGTTATCAAGCTGGCTCATATGATGTCATAGTTATTGGAGCGGGACATGCAGGCTGTGAGGCTGGTCTTTCAGCAGCAAGACAAGGTGCAAAAACTCTAATGATTACGATTAATCTAGATATGGTGGCATTCATGCCATGTAATCCATCAGTTGGAGGTCCTGCAAAAGGGATCGTTGTTCGTGAAATCGACGCTCTTGGTGGAGAAATGGCGAGGAATATTGATAAAACGCATATTCAAATGCGTATGTTAAATACAGGGAAAGGGCCGGCCGTTCGTGCTCTTCGTGCTCAAGCAGATAAGTTTTCATATCAGCATGAGATGAAAAAGACCTTAGAAAATCAAGAAAATTTAACACTTCTTCAAGGAATGGTTGAACGATTAATTGTTGAGGATGATGTATGTAAAGGTGTTGTCACTCAGACGGGTGCCATCTATGAAGCTAAAACAGTTGTCATTACAACGGGTACATTTTTAAGAGGAGAGATTATCTTAGGGGAACTTAAATATTCAAGCGGACCTAATAATCAACAGCCTTCTGTTAAATTATCAGAACACCTTGAAGAACTAGGATTAGACTTAGTTCGATTTAAAACAGGGACACCTCCAAGAGTACATAGTCAGTCAATCGACTATAGCAAAACAGAAATACAACCGGGTGATGATGTTCCGAGAGCATTTTCATATGAAACAACGAAATATATTACAGATCAATTACCTTGCTGGCTGACTTACACAAGTCAAGAAACCCACCAAATAATTGATGATAATTTACACCGTTCTCCAATGTATTCGGGGATGATTAAAGGAACAGGGCCAAGGTATTGTCCTTCTATTGAAGATAAAGTAGTTCGTTTTAATGATAAGCCTAGACATCAAATTTTCTTAGAGCCTGAAGGCAGAAATACTCATGAGGTTTATGTACAAGGTTTATCAACAAGTTTACCTGAAGATGTTCAACATAAAATATTGGCATCTATTCCTGGACTTGAAAAAGTGCAATTAATGAGAGCGGGCTATGCAATCGAGTATGATGCAATTGTTCCAACCCAACTTTGGCCAACGCTAGAAACGAAGAAGATTAAAAATCTATATACAGCAGGTCAAATTAATGGTACTTCAGGGTATGAAGAAGCTGCAGGTCAGGGCATTATGGCTGGTATAAATGCAGGGAGACGCTCCTTAGATAAGAAAGAGGTAATTCTTAGTCGTTCTGATGCATATATCGGAGTATTAATTGATGACCTTGTAACTAAAGGAACGAATGAACCTTATCGACTATTAACATCTCGTGCAGAGTATCGTTTATTGCTTCGACATGATAATGCAGATTTGAGACTAACAAAGATAGGTCATGAAATTGGATTAATTAGTGATGACAGATATGAACGATTTTTAAGTAAAAAAGAAGCAATCGAACAGGAAAAACAACGATTATCTTCTATTAATATAAAACCAACTAATAACGTTCAAGAAATCATTAGGTCAGTTGGTGGAAGTGAATTAAAAGATGGAATAAAAGCGATAGATCTTTTGAAACGACCTGAAATGGTATATAGCCATATTAATCAAATGGTTCCCTCAGAGATAGCAGTAGATCCTGATGTTGCTGAACAAGTAGAAATTCAAGTGAAGTATGAAGGATATATTGAAAAATCATTGCAACAGGTTGAACGTTTAAAGAAAATGGAGAATAAAAAAATTCCTGAAAACATTGATTATGATGCAATATCTGGTTTGGCATCAGAAGCAAGACAAAAACTAAAGGAAGTCCGTCCTTTATCTGTTGCTCAAGCATCAAGAATTTCGGGAGTAAATCCTGCAGATGTCTCCATTCTTCTTGTGTACATTGAACAAGGAAAAATTGCGAGAGTTTCAAATCAATAATGTCCGATGAAAGGAATCGAGATGGATACACTTAATTTTGCAAAAGGTTTGGAGGAGAAAGGGATTTCCCTTTCTTCTCGACAGCTTGAACAATTTGAACAATACTTTCAATTATTGGTCGAATGGAATGAAAAAATGAATTTGACTGCAATTACTGAAAAGAATGATGTTTACTTAAAACATTTTTACGATTCAATTTCAGCAGCATTTTATTTTGATTTTAATAAAGTTAATTCTGTTTGTGATGTGGGAGCTGGCGCTGGTTTTCCGAGTATTCCTATTAAAATATGTTTTCCACATTTAGAAATATCAATCGTGGATTCTTTACAAAAAAGGATCGGCTTCTTAAACCATTTAGCTAGAGAACTTTCATTAGAAAACGTTTCCTTCTATCATGACCGTGCAGAAACCTTTGGACAAAAACAAGATAATCGAGAGTCATATGATTTAGTTATGGCGAGGGCAGTTGCTAGACTATCTGTTTTAAGTGAGCTTTGTTTACCACTAGTTAAAGAAAATGGAGTGTTTTTAGCTATGAAAGCAGCATCTGTTCAAGATGAGTTAAAGGATGCTGAAAAAGCAATAACAATATTAGGTGGTACGATAGAACAAGTAAATCACTTTTTATTACCCATTGAAGAAAGTGAACGTAATATTTTAGTTATTAAAAAAGCTAAAAAAACTCCAAAAAAATATCCAAGGAAACCAGGTACTCCAAACCGAACACCAATCACTTGATAATAGTTTCATTCATTATATAAGTGTTGTAATTCCTAGTGTATCCTTGTATCCTTATAATAGTATATATAATTAGTTTAAAAGAGCTAGATGTTCAAAAGCTGTAACTTTATCTACTTAAATCAATTGCTATGTTGACTTGAAATTGTGTTCAGTTTCCATAGGGGTTCTGATTTAACCTATAGTAGTTTAAGTGCATACCAAAATTGTTATTTGCGTACAAAATAAATAAATGTTTCACGTGAAACATTTAATAATACTATCTAGCTACTACCAGATTTTCTGCAGAAATCGTTCATTTATAAGTAGAATTTTAAACATAGGGAGATCCTAAGGGGTGGTGTAATTATGAGACATCCATTTTCACGGCTTTTTAATCTAAGTGAAAAAGATGAGCAGCAGATATTAGATCAAAGCGAATTAGAGACAGCAGCTGAGACAGAATTATTGTCAACCGAAATAGAAGAGAAACAGCAGAATGAAGAAGTGAAAAATATACCGATTCATAGCATTGTTCCAAATCGTTTCCAACCTCGAACGGTTTTTGCAGAAGATAAAATCACAGAGCTAGCTTTAACAATCCGTACTCACGGTATAATCCAGCCAATCGTATTAAGACAATTTGATGAAACTAAATATGAGATTATTGCTGGTGAAAGAAGATGGAGAGCAGTACAATCATTAGGGTGGGATACAATCCCAGCAATTATTAAAGAATTTAACGATACTGAAACGGCTTCTGTAGCTTTAATAGAAAACCTGCAACGCGAGGAACTATCTGCAATTGAAGAAGCGATAGCTTATGGGAAACTATTAGAATTGCATAGTCTTACACAAGAAGCTCTAGCCCAAAGACTAGGGAAAGGTCAATCAACAATTGCTAATAAATTGAGATTGTTAAAATTACCTGATGAAGTACAAGAGGCACTCTTACAAAAAGTAATAACAGAAAGACATGCAAGGGCTTTAATCCCTTTAAAACACCCTGAAAAACAAGTGAAGCTCTTACAAGAAGTTATTGAAAGACAATTAAATGTAAAGCAAACTGAAGATAGAGTTGTCAAGCTGCTAGAGCAAGATCAAAAGAAACCAAAGCCTCAAAGAAGGGCATTCAGTAGAGACACAAGAATTGCAATGAATACAATTCGTCAGTCATTGACTATGGTTT
Organism: Litchfieldia alkalitelluris; assembly: GCF_002019645.1. Lineage (GTDB taxonomy): Bacteria > Bacillota > Bacilli > Bacillales > Bacillaceae_L > Litchfieldia > Litchfieldia alkalitelluris. The sequence continues at coordinate 368,024 of NZ_KV917374.1, forward strand.
CTGAAAGTGGAGTATCCATTGATTCAGAAGAACAAGAATTTGATGACTATATTCAATTTACAATAAAAATACCTAAGAAATAGTAAGAATCCCCATCATCCTAAAATGATGGGGGTTTTGTTTCACGTGAAACATTTACAATACGAAATTGTTATTTGTGTTATGTTAGAAACCTCACTATATTTCCTCATCATAAGATTGTTTCCTTAAAAATCGACTATTTTTCTTTAGAGTGTATAGAATATCTCACCAAATTTTTGGTGTCTAGTTCTCGGTTCATTGGCTCGTCATCCAAAGCTTGAGTTTACTTTGGAATGCTACTTATCTGAAACCATTCGCCGGTAGTTCAAACACGCAGCGCTTTTCTAAACCCGATAGGGAGGGATCACGCATTAGTAGACCAATGACATGTAACAGTGCTTACAAAAACAGCTAATCTATAATATTACTAGTAATAAAGATGGTTTTTGTAATTTTTATAAAAAAAAAGAGTATCACAATTTGATTTCATGATAAAATAGTAAAAGTGAGCATTTTGTTGTTTTTAGTTATAATGATGTTTAAATATATAAGTTTGTTTTAAAAAATTCGTATTTTTCGACAAAATCTAGTATTATATTTGTTCTATAAAATAGTTAGTATAGTTTATTCTTGAAGGTAGGTGACATCGTGGGGAAAATCATCGCGATTGCAAACCAAAAAGGTGGAGTTGGTAAAACAACTACATCAGTTAATTTAAGTGCTTGTTTAGCGTATATTGGTAAAAGGGTACTGTTAGTAGATATCGATCCGCAAGGTAACGCTACAAGTGGTACAGGAATTGAGAAGGCAGAAGTAGATCAATGTATCTATGATATTTTGGTTGAGGATGTAGAGGTACAGCATGTTGTGAAACCGACAGCAGTTGAAAATCTATCTATTATTCCTGCAACTATTCAGCTAGCAGGTGCTGAAATTGAGTTAGTTCCAACGATTTCACGTGAAGTACGGTTAAAAAGAGCTTTAGAAGCAGTAAAAGATAACTATGATTATATAATCATAGATTGCCCACCTTCATTAGGGCTATTAACAATTAATGCATTAACCGCTTCAGATGCAGTTTTAATACCTGTTCAATGTGAATATTATGCATTAGAAGGACTTAGTCAATTATTAAATACAGTTCGATTGGTTCAAAAACACCTTAATACGGATTTAATGATAGAAGGAGTTCTACTTACAATGCTAGATGCAAGGACGAACTTAGGAATTCAAGTCATTGATGAAGTGAAAAAATATTTCCAGGACAAGGTTTATCACACTATTATTCCAAGAAATATTAGGTTAAGTGAAGCACCGAGTCATGGTGAACCTATTATTATTTACGATCCAAAATCTAGAGGTGCTGAGGTATATTTAGATCTTGCAAAGGAAGTGGTAGGCAATGGCTAAAGGTCTAGGTAAAGGAATAAATGCCTTATTTACAAATATGGAAGTTGGGCGAGAAGAAGTTGTTCAAGAAATTAAGATTACCGAATTACGTCCAAATCCTTACCAGCCACGAAAGACATTCGAACCTGAAGCAATTGAAGAACTAAAAGAATCAATCTTAGCACATGGAATCTTACAACCTATCATTGTTAGGAAAAGCATTAAGGGTTTTGAAATTGTAGTCGGGGAGAGACGTTTCAGAGCGGCGAAAGCAGCCAAACTATCAAGTGTACCAGCGGTTATAAGAGATCTAACTGAACAACAAATGATGGAGCTTGCTTTATTAGAAAACCTGCAGAGAGAAGATTTAAATCCAATTGAAGAAGCCGCAGCATACCAAACTTTAATTGAACATTTAAAATTAACTCAAGAGCAATTGGCCCAACGATTAGGTAAAAGTAGGCCTCATATTGCAAACCATCTAAGATTATTATCTCTTCCAAAGACTGTTCAACAGCTCATTTCAGATGGGAAAATTTCAATGGGGCATGGTAGAACTTTACTGGGCTTAAAAAGGAAAGAAAAATTAGAACCTTTAATAGAAAAAATTATTAAGGAACAGTTGAATGTCCGCCAATTAGAAGAACTGATAAATCAATTAAATCAAAATGTTCCACGTGAAACAGTGAAACCTGCTCCTAAAAAAGATGTTTTTATTCGTGAAAGAGAGACAGTTTTAAGGGAGAAGTTTGGAACATCTGTAACGATAAAACAAAACAAGAAAAAAGGGAAAATTGAAATTGAATTTTTCTCTAAGGAAGACTTAGAAAGAATCCTTGAAATGTTAGATTCTCCAAGTGTTTCATAATTTGTGTTAGGAGAAATGGTAAATTGGTATTACTAGGTACAATTGTTAATGGGTTATGTATTATCCTCGGAACCCTTTTAGGGAAATTACTTAATCGTATTCCTGAAAATATAAAAGGCACGGTTATGCAAGGAATTGGACTGGCTGTTATTATATTGGGAATACAAATGGGGTTAAAAAGTCAGCAGTTCTTAATCGTTATATTTAGTCTTGTTTTTGGTTCGATTTTAGGTGAATACTGGGCATTAGATCATAAATTAAATGCTTTAGGTAACTGGCTGGAGAGAAAAATTGGTAAAAATCAAGAAGGAACAATTGCTAAGGGATTTGTTACAGCTACCTTAATCTTCGTTATTGGAGCTATGGCGATAATAGGTTCATTAGATAGTGGTTTAAGAAATGACCACAGAGTTTTATATACCAAGTCAATTCTAGATGGTTTTACTAGTTTAATATTAGCAACAACCCTTGGAATAGGAGTGCTTTTCTCAGCGATACCAGTTATTTTATACCAAGGATCAATCGCTATTTTTGCTACTCAAATTGAAAAATGGATACCAACTGATTTAATGAATTCATTTATTACAGAAATGACAGCAACTGGTGGTGTTATGATTTTGGCTATCGGTCTAAATTTGATAGGATTGACGAATATTAGGGTAGCAAATTTTCTACCTAGTATTTTAGTAACAGCAACTTTAGTAACTCTTTTCTATTTTTGGTCGGATGTTATTCAATTTGTTCAGGCAATTTAGAGATTTATCGGATAGATTTATCTAAGCTAACGATAAACAAAAAGATCTCTTCTTACTTTATATGTAAGAAGGGATTTTTTTATGTGATTTTATTGTTTTTTGTCAATTAGAACTTATTACGAACTACTTTTTGGGTGTATAGTTTCTTTTTTATCATTTAAATGTATCTGTCTTCTCCTATCATGAACAAGATCAACCTGACAAATACTATTCACAATTGTATCAGCCATCTTCATTACGAGGCTTAGACGTGTATTTTGAAGAACAAAGTATTCCATAAATCCGCTAACATTCACAATACCAGTTATATGTATATCTCCAACAGGTGTTAAGGCTTTATTTACACCGGCTCCAGGCTTCACAGGACCATCGCCTATAGAAATAATTCCAACGCTCTTTAATCGCCCTAAACAGGCATCAATACCGATGATAAAAGGCTTTTGATATGTTTGCTTAATCCAATTCATCTTTTCTTCTAGATTAACAGCATGTATAGGATCGTCCAAAGTGCCATATACATGAAATTGAGACAACCTTTTTTCTGTTAATTTTGTTCCTACAAGAGGGCCAAGCGAGTCACCAGTAGATCGATCAGTACCTATACAAATAATAATGATTGGTTGATTGTTAGAAGGGAGTAATGATGTGACTTTTAGTGATATATCCTTTTCTGCATCTTCTTGGTTATATAAGATACGGGTTTTATCACCTTTAATAACATCAAAAAGATTTTGTTTTAGATTCATAGGTTTCGCCCCCTTTTAATAGTACTAACAGTATACGGAAAAATCGGGACTTCTATACGTAGTAGAGAAATAATTTTAGAATTCTTTTTACTAAGATAGGAGTAAAACAATTAACCATTATAGAAGGTTATTGGAGGATGTTACACTTTAGGTTTTTTAAAATTGATATTTTTAGACTTTGGAGGGATTGCTATGTGGAGCTCTGGATTTAAATGGATGTTTCTAATAATGGGTACAACAATAGGAGCAGGATATGCCTCAGGAAGAGAATTATGGCAATTTTTTGGAGATCAAAGCGGACTTGCTATCATTCTATTTACAGTTATCTTTTCTATTTGTTGTTTTGTTATTATGAAGATTAGCTATAATGTTAAATCTGAACACTTTATACCCGTATTGCAGCAATTGATAGGAAAAAGGTTGGCACATATTTATGATGTTTTAATTATTCTATATTTGTTTACAACAACCATTGTCATGTTGGCAGGCGGGGGAGCAACACTAGAAGCATTTCAAGTTCCGTTTTGGGTAGGAATTTTTCTATTTTGTGCACTGCTAGTTCTTTTGTTTGTTTGGGGAATAAAAGGAATGGTAACAATGAATATATTTATATTACCTGTATTAATCACTGGGTTAATCATTACTTTACTACTTTTTATTTCATCTAGTAATAATAACTTATCGTTCGATTGGCAAGCACAAAATAACTGGCCATCAGCATTTACTTTTACGGCTTTAAACATACTACCACTTATTGCAGTTTTATCTGCAGTGGGCAAAGAAATGAAGCATATAGGTGAAGCAAGAATTGCAAGTGTCGGGAGTGGGCTTATTCTTGGAGGAATTTCATTTATCTATAATGAATCACTAATGCAGGTGGCTGAAGAAATAATGTTATATGAAATACCATTATTTGCCATACTAAAATATTATCCATATCCTATGCTAGTATTTATGTCATTTTTATTATGGTCCGCGATCTTTACGACAGCAGCATCAGGTATATTCGGGATCACTACTCGTTTTCGAGAAAAGCTAAATCTTCCTTTATGGGTATTAGCTATTATTTCACTTGTTTTGATGATTCCTTTTACAACATTTGGTTTTGCAACATTGGTTTCAGTACTGTATCCAATCTATGGAATTGCAAACCTGTACTTACTTACATCAATTTTGTTATATCCGATCATGAACCGCTATAAATTTAGCTGAAAAATTGGTAAAATACTTAGTATAAAGCTGTTTTGTAAACTTTGTTGCTTTTGAATGGTTATTTTAAAGTATTATGAACTTATTAGAGTGGCATCTTTTATACTCTATAACCGAAAAAAAACACTTTGTATTACAATTGGATATTTTGCTAGTAGCAACAACTTTTACAAAAGAGCTTAGTATAAAGAGATTACATAGAGAGGTAGATTTAGTTGGGCTGGTTAGAGAATGTATATGAAGAGCATATAAAACCTCATCTTTACAATGAAGATTTATGGATTTCAATAGGTATGGGTTTCCTAAAAATAATCTTAATTATATTTATTGCTGGAATTGTTGTCCGGGTAGCCAAAATTGCAATACGTAACATATTTAAGGTGCGTGCAAAGGGACCTATACACATAACGGAACGACGAGAAGCAACACTAATAAAATTGTTAGAAAATATTTTAACATATGTTGTTTACTTTGTTGTTATTATTATGATTTTAGAAACAATGGAAATCGAAATACGAGCACTACTCGCAGGGGCTGGTATCCTTGGTCTTGCAATTGGTTTTGGGGCTCAAAACTTAGTTCGAGATGTAATTACAGGGTTTTTCATCATTTTTGAAGATCAATTTTCTGTTGGCGATTATGTTCGAATCGGTACATTTGAAGGGGTAGTAGAGGAGATAGGGCTCAGAACAACAAAGATTAAAAGCTTTACGGGAGAACTTAATATACTGCCTAATGGAAGTATTATTGAGGTAACAAACTTTTCGATTCATAATAGTATAGCAATTGTGGATGTTAGTATTGCTTATGAAGGGAATATTGTTGAAGCGGAAAGAGTTCTTGAAGAATTGCTACAAGAGCTTCCTGATAAATATGAGGATATGATTGAGCCTCCTCAATTGTTAGGTGTACAGACTTTAGGTGCATCTGAAGTGACATTAAGGGTGATTAGTGAAGTACTTCCGATGCGTCATTTCCACATATCTAGAATGCTTAGAAAAGAAATTAAAAATCGTTTAGATGAGCATGGAATTGAGATTCCATTCCCTCGTTTAGTAATGTATAACCGTTCAGAGGAAAATGAACCGAAAAAAATGGGAGGGGAATCCTAATGATTGAAAAAGAATTTCACTTAAATGATGTTGTAGAAATGAAAAAGCCCCATCCATGTGGCGAAAATAAGTGGAAGATTATAAGAATGGGAATGGACATCCGCATCAGATGTGAAGGATGTTCACATAGTGTACTCATTCCAAGAAAAGAATTTGCAAGAAAGATGAAAAAAATACTCGTTAAACATGAGGAATAACTAATATATTCCTCTTTATAAATTCCGATATAATTTAAGCATCCTATAAATGAGTCTAAATCAAGGACAACTTTATAGGGTGCTTTTATTATTTATAGTATTGTTAATGGGTGCAATCGTTAACTTTAAATACCAATTTAAAAGATTTGCAGAAAAACACTTCAACATGTATGCTAGAAAAAAATTAATCATTTGCAGAGTTGAAAATTAATGTGTAGGTTTGGATATAACAAAGACTTCTAAAATGATTTAAATAAAAGCTAATAAGTAAAACTTATAAATATATTATATGCTTTTTAGGTTAGACACCCTATGCTAAATATGTATATCGCACCCTGAAGAATGAAAATGTGGCTCACCTAGTGTGGAATTAACGGAGAGCCACTTGACTCCTGCTGGATTTAGCGGTTTCGTGAGACCCCACAGGAGCCCTTGGCGACGAGGAGGCTCACTGAACACCCCGCGGAAAGCAAGTGGATCGCAGCTCATGGAACTCCACAACCTAGGTTATTTTCAGGGTAGACTTCTATGCTAATTAAAATTAGCACCATGGAGGATGAAAAATTATACTTAGCTTAGTGCCTAGCTCCAGGCGCTATCGGCTCGGGGTCATAAGTCAATCCATCTAGAAGGTTAAAGAGCAACCTTCTAGCCGTCTCGTCTTATGCCTGTCGCCGATGAACGAGCGCCTTCCGCTTTTCTTTTTAAAAAGTATTCTTTAGCTATTAATAGGAGAGATGAACGAATGGCAACACTAAAATCATCATGTTCATTGAATTGTTGGGATAATTGCGGATTTAACGTAGAAATAGATAATGGAAGAATTATAAAAGTAGATGGTGATCCTGAGCATCCTATTACCCAAGGCAAAATATGTGGAAGAGGTAGAATGCTAGAAACTCGAACAAACTCCGATCAAAGACTTTTGTATCCCTTAAAAAAGGTAAATGGAGAGTTTCAAAGAATTAGTTGGGAACAAGCTTTAGATGAAATCTCTTCAAAAATGGCTGAAGTAAAAAAGGAATTTGGTACTACTTCAGTTTTGCATAGTCATGATTATTCAAATGGTGGTTTATTAAAGAATATCGATAAAAGGTTTTTTAACTGCTATGGAGGGGTTACTGAGTTAACAGGTAGTATTTGTTGGGGGGCAGGGATAGAAGCCCAAAAATGGGATTTTGGGGATTCCTGGAGCCATTCTCCGGAAGATATCATGAATAGTAAGCATATTGTTATTTGGGGAAGAAATGTTTCTAGAACAAATATGCATCTATATCAATATTTGTTGAAGGCGAAGGAACAGGGAGCAAAGATCATAGTGATTGATCCAATCTATAATCCAACTGCAAAAATTGCTCACTCATATATTAGTGTTAAGCCAGGTATGGATGGATTTCTTGCGATTGGCGTTATGAAAGAACTTGTTCGTTTAAAAAGGCATGATCAAGAGTTTATCCAAAACTATACAATTGGATATTCGGAATTTGAAGAGTTATTAAACTCTGTCACAATGGAGGATTTAGAGCTCTATACAGATGTTTCACGTGAAACATTTTCAGATTTAGCGAAGGTATATAGTGAGGGACCTACTTCTACTTTCTTAGGCTTAGGAATGCAAAGGTATGATAATGGTGGAAATACGATTAGATTAATCGATGCACTAGTAGCAATTAGCGGGAATATTGGTATACCTGGTGGTGGAGCTAATTTTGGAAATCTACAAGTAGGGCAAAGTTTTGATACTGGTGGATTAGCTCTTCAGCACAAAAGAAAAGAACATCGAACCTTCTCTATGATGAAGCAAGCAGAAGGCATTTTAAAGGCGGTTGAACCTGAAATTAAAATGATTGTTGTTTCTTGTGGTAATCCTTTAACACAAGTGCCTGATACAAATTTAGTTCGCAAAGCTTTTGAGTCAGTTGAGACATTAGTTGTGATCGATCAATTTTTAACAGATACAGCTGAATTAGCAGACTATGTGTTACCAACTGCAACAGTTTTTGAAGAAGAAGATTTGTATTACTCATCAATGTATCACCATTATGTTAATTATGGACCCAAATTAGTTGATTCTCCAGGAGAGGTACAATCAGATTTGTGGATTTGGTCGGAATTAGCGAAAAGACTGGGATTTGGTGAGGAATTTAATTATTCTAGAGAGCGATGGATTGAAATGGGCTTAGGCACCTTATTAAACAAAGGATTTTCCTTAGAGAACGTAAGAAAGACTGGTCATTTTGAGTTACCAATTGACCATGTTCCATGGGCAGATTATCAGTTTAAAACCCCAAGTGGTAAATACGAATTTCATTCAGAATTAGCAGGAACAAAAAATCTAGATGGGAAGTTAAAGTTATTATTTCCTGAGGAATCAATCATAACAAACAAAGCACTTGCTAATAAATATCCTTATACATTATTAACTATACACCCATTACGTTCAAATCATTCACAACATTATCATGTAATAAATAGTCTACAAGTTATAAAAGTGGAAATTTCAAAGGATATTGCAGAGGAAAAGGGTTTGAAGGAGAATGATTTAGTAAAGGTCTTTAATGATAGGGGAACTTTGGAAGGAAAAGTTAAAATTCTTCCAAGAGCTCATAGGAAGACAGTAAATATTGATGAGGGCCAATGGGGGAAGTTTGGTGGAAGTGTAAATCAGCTTACTCCAAATCGTGAATCAGACAATCTTCAAGGAAGCACACTATATGATTGTCTAGTTAATATAGAAAAAGTGTAGGCAAAAGGAGTTGAATAAATCAACTCCTTTTTAAATGTTCTAAGAAAGTATATAAACTATGAACGTTTTTTTGGTGTTTAGTTCCAGATGTCAGCATTCATTACAAGGGTTAAGTAATTAGACCCTCAAGTATTTAAAACAAAAGCGTTTATGAATACCTAATACTCATGAGAATAAAGCCAAAATTCAGTAGTTGGAAAGAAGTACGTAGGCATTCTATTGTCCTTATAAAGCTTGTGTTTTTTATCTATACTATCTATAATTGTGAAGGTTACTAATAAAAACAAGCTTATTGAAAAGTCCATCAAGATGTGGATGATTCATTTTTAGAAGATATAAAGTTACTATTACATAGTGAATAAAGAGGAGCGAATGAATATGGCATTAACTGCAGGAATTGTTGGATTACCCAATGTTGGAAAATCAACACTTTTTAATGCAATCACACAAGCTGGTGCAGAATCTGCAAACTATCCGTTTTGTACGATTGATCCGAATGTAGGGATTGTTGAGGTACCAGACGATCGATTAAATAAATTAACGGAATTAGTACAACCAAAGAAAACTGTTCCGACTGCATTTGAATTTACAGATATTGCCGGAATTGTAAAAGGTGCGAGTAAGGGGGAAGGACTAGGTAATAAATTTCTATCTCACATTCGCCAAGTGGATGCAATCTGTCATGTCGTACGTTGTTTTGCCGATGACAATATCACACATGTATCTGGAAAAGTAGACCCTATTGACGATATAGAAACAATTAACCTGGAGCTAATTCTTGCGGATTTAGAGTCAGTTGATAAGCGAATTGATCGTGTAGGTAAATTAGCGAAACAAAAGGACAAGGATGCTTTAATTGAGCATGAAATTCTATTGATGCTTAAAGAAGCGTTTGAACAAGAAAAAGCTGCGAGAACAGTCGAGTTTACTGATGAGCAAATGAAAATTGTTAAGGGACTTCATCTTTTAACAATAAAGCCAATGCTATATGTAGCCAATGTAAGTGAAGATGATTTAGCAGACCCCTCTGGTAATGAATATGTTGCCAAAGTCCGAGAGTTTGCATTGACAGATAATGCTGAAGTAATTGTTATTTGTGCAAAGATTGAATCAGAAATTGTTGAGCTTGAGGGAGAAGAAAAAGCCATGTTCCTTGAAGAGCTTGGAATTGAAGAATCTGGTCTAGATCAACTAATTAAAGCATCATACAATCTTCTTGGTTTAGCAACCTATTTTACAGCTGGTGTCCAAGAGGTAAGAGCATGGACATTTAGAAAAGGAATGAAAGCACCTCAATGTGCGGCAATCATCCATACTGATTTCGAAAGAGGATTCATCCGTGCAGAAACAGTTTCCTATGACGACCTTATTAACAGTGGATCTATGACAGCAGCACGTGAGGCAGGAAAAGTTCGCCTTGAAGGTAAAGAATACATTGTAAAAGACGGAGACATCATTCACTTTAGATTTAATGTATAAACAATGTAAATAACAAAATTTTTTACTATGTTATGAAAAAACCACCCTAAATTATATTGTAGTTTTACGTGTTTATTATTTACTAAGTGTGGAATGAGCGAAGAGTCACTCGACTCCTGCGGGATATGCGGCCAGCGTGAGACCCCGCAGGAGCCAAGAAGCGACGAGGAGGCTCACGAACCGCCCCGCGGAAAGCGAGTGAATCGCAGCGAAGGGAACTCCGCTAACCTAAGCTAATTTCAAGGTAGACAATGTATAAAAACAAAAATTATTGCCTAGTACTGATATGTAATCAATTGATTATAGAGTACTAGGTGTTTTTTTATTTTCTAGGATATTCTATTGCTAATCAACTAACGGTATGCTATAATTCTACTCTGTGAGTAATTGAAAGATTGCTCCTTGCCCTTTTCTAAAAGGGCCGTTAGTCCAAAAGGAGGTGAACGTGATGAGAAAATACGAAATTATGTATATCATCCGTCCAAACATTGATGATGAAGCTAAAAAGGCTTTAACAGAACGCTTTAGTGGCGTTTTAACAGACAATGGTGCGGAGATTACAAACGTAAAAGAATGGGGTAAGCGTCGTTTAGCTTATGAAATCAACGATTTCCGCGATGGTTACTACATGATTCTTAACGTAATGTCTGGTTCTGAAGCTATCAACGAATTCGATCGTTTAGCTAAAATCAGTGAAGACATTATCCGTCATATCATTGTTAAGATAGAAGAATAATAATTAGTCTATAATATATTTTAAGAATATTTGTTGAAGGAGTGGGTTCTGATGATGAATCGCGTAATTCTCGTAGGTAGACTTACGAAGGATCCAGAACTACGCTATACCCCAAGTGGAGTAGCTGTAGCAACTTTCACGTTAGCTGTTAACAGGGCATTCACGAATCAGCAAGGTGAACGTGAAGCAGATTTTATCAATTGTGTAGTTTGGCGTAAACCTGCTGAAAATGTGGCGAACTTTTTGAAAAAAGGAAGCCTAGCTGGAGTAGATGGACGAGTGCAAACTCGTAACTATGAAGGTCAAGATGGTAAACGTGTCTATGTGACTGAAATTTTAGCTGAAAGTGTTCAATTTTTAGAACCAAGAAGTGCTAACAATGAAGGGCAGCGTGGCGGTGGAGGTTCTTACGGTGGAAATCCTAGTCCATACGGCGGCGGTGGTAACCAAGGTCAAGGTCAAGGATATGGGTATGGCCAGGATCAGAACCAACAACGAAACAACAATCAAGGTGGATATACAAAGGTTAATGATGATCCATTTGCAAATGATGGACAACCAATTGACATTTCGGACGACGATCTACCGTTTTAATAAACAGAAATATAAAAGGAAGGAGGAGATTCTAAATGGCAGGTGGACGCAGAGGAGGACGTGCAAAACGTCGTAAGGTTTGTTACTTCACAGCTCATGGTATCACTCACATCGATTACAAAGAAGTGGATATGCTAAAGAAATTTATTTCTGAGCGTGGAAAGATTTTACCTCGTCGTGTAACAGGTACTAGCGCAAAATATCAACGTAAATTAACGATTGCTATCAAACGCGCTCGTCAAATGGCTTTATTACCATATGTTGCAGGTGAATAAATAAATAAAAAAAGCAGTGAGGTCTCCTCACTGCTTTTTTTAGTCCATTTAAAATACGATTGTAATAAAGGGCTACTTTTAAAAAGCCTGTTGTTATTAAAAGCGGTGAATTCCACTAATCAGTGTCTTATCTCACGTTTAGGTTGCTTTAGAAAAGGAAATTATAATAAGATTGGAACCAATGGGTTTTAGTGTACCATAGCTTACTGTTGATTTAAGATACATATTGTAATTTGAAGATGTTTTGTTTAATTTAAATGTAGATAGTAGGTTAATAGTACCAAACGGGTAAGAGAGGTGTAAAAATGAATAAAAATAGATTTATTGTAGATGGAGCAATGCTGCTTGCCATTTATATTGTCATGCTTTTAGCATCAGTTTTTCTTCCATTGCTAGGAACGATTATGGCTTTTATTTTGCCAATTCCATTTATTATCTTTGCAAGTAAATATGATATCAAAAAAGCATTAGTGTTTTTAATCGCTGCAACTACCTTGTCGCTATTATTTACATCAGTTACAGGGATTATTTTTTCCCTTATCTTTGGAGTTAGTGGTCTAGTTTATGGTATCCTTCACCAAAGGGGAAAAAAAGCGATTGAAATTTTATTAGGTATGACGCTTTCCTACATAATTACGTTTGTTATCTTCTATGCAATAGCAAGTAGTTTATTTGCATTTGATTTTTCAGCATTAATTCTTGAATCTGCAAGACAATCGGTAGAGATGATGGAAGGACTAGAAATGGAAAATGAGGCCGCTCTTGAGCAACTTGAAGAATCCATACAAAATTTTCCGTATTTATTACCTAGTTTATTTGTTACAACCGCGTTTTTCTTTGCCTTAATATCACAGCTTCTTTCATATCCGATATTAAAAAGAGTGTCTAAAGATATTGAAAAGTTACCAGAAATAAGAACAATCACAATACCCATTAGTATTTTGTGGTATTATTTAGCCGTATTGGTATTAATGCTGTTTGAAATGGAAGTTGGCACATTTTATTATATGGCGGTTACAAACTTATATTATATACTACAATCATTGATGGTGATTCAGGGACTTTCATTTATCTTTTACTTGATTCATGCTAAGAACCTGCCTAAGTTTCTGAAGATAATCACGATCATATTAGCACCATTTCTTCTTTCTATTATTCGAATCTTAGGTATAATTGACTTAGGGTTTCAACTAAGAAATAAGATAAAACCGAAAAGCTAGAAATATGCATAGGGAGTTAAAAAGACATGCCTGACTTTTATAAAAAGAAAGTATTTCGCTATCCTATCTATGCCCTACTCATAGTCACAGGTATCCTTTTAGGGGTGATCTTGTATTATCATTATTTGATTGGAATTATAGGCTTTCTGCTACTTGGGCTAATTTTATATTTCCTATATAGAGCAGATACATTGTTAAATCAAGAAATGGAGAATTATATCTCTACTCTTTCCTACCGTTTAAAAAAGGTAGGGGAAGAAGCGTTAATGGAAATGCCAATAGGGATTATGTTGTTTAATGATGAATACTATATTGAATGGACGAATCCTTATCTATCAACCTGTTTTGACGAAGATACACTAGTAGGACGATCATTGTATAGTGTAGCAGATGCATTGATTCCGTTAATTAAACAAGAAGTTGACACTGAGATCATTACGATTTATGATCGTAAATTCAAGGTGATTATTAAACGGGAAGAGCGTCTTCTATATTTTTTCGATGTTACAGAACAAACCGAAATTGAGAAGTTGTATGAAGACGAGCGGACAGTTATTGGTGTAATTTACTTAGATAATTATGATGAAGTTACACAAGGAATGGATGATCAAAGAAAAAGTACAATTAATAGTGAAGTGACATCTATTTTAAATAAATGGGCTAATGAAAATGGAGTTTATTTAAAGCGTACGTCATCTGAACGCTTTACAGCAGTCTTAAATGAACATATTCTGTCGTTACTTGAAAAAGGTAAGTTTACCATTTTAGATGATGTAAGAGAGCAAACGTCAAAGGATGGTGTTCCGTTAACTTTAAGTATAGGGATTGGAACGGGTGTCCCTTCATTACCAGAACTCGGGGCACTTGCCCAATCAAGTTTAGACTTAGCGCTTGGGCGTGGTGGTGATCAAGTAGCCATTAAACAAGTAAATGGAAAAGTAAAGTTCTTTGGTGGTAAAACCAATCCAATGGAAAAGCGAACAAGAGTGAGAGCTCGAGTGATTTCACATGCATTAAAAGAACTGATGATTGATAGCGATCAGATTTTAATTATGGGACATAAGTATCCTGATATGGATTCAGTGGGTGCGGCAATTGGGATTTTAAAGATTGCACAAATCAACCAGAAAAAAGCATTTATCGTTCTTAATCAAAATGAAATTGACTCGGGGATACATCGTTTACTTGAAGAGATTCAAAATCATGACGACTTATGGGCTCATTTCATCAGCGCAGAGCAAGCATTAGAAATGTCAAATAATAATGATACCCTTTTAGTGGTGGTGGATACACATAAGCCATCACTTGTCATAGAGGAAAGATTGTTATATAAATTAGATAATATTGTAGTCATTGATCATCATAGACGAGGCGAAGAATTTATTGAATCTCCATTACTAGTTTATATGGAGCCGTATGCCTCTTCTACTGCAGAATTAGTTACTGAGCTGTTAGAATATCAGCCTAAAAAGCTTAAAATGAACATGTTAGAGGCAACAGCTTTATTAGCGGGGATCATTGTTGATACAAAAAGCTTCACGCTAAGAACGGGCTCTAGAACCTTTGATGCTGCTTCATATCTTCGCTCACAAGGCGCAGATACGGTATTGGTTCAGAAATTCTTAAAAGAAAACATTACTCAATTTAAAAAGCGGAATGAATTAATAAGCTCATCTTATATTTATAAAAAAGGGATTGCTATATCCAGAGGTAGAGAAGATGAACTGTTTGATCAAGTATTAATAGCACAAGCAGCAGACTCATTATTAACAATGAGTGATGTAATTGCCTCATTTGTTATTTCCATGAGGAATGATCAGTTAGTCGGTGTAAGTGCAAGATCACTAGGCGACATCAATGTCCAGGTTATCATGGAAAAGCTAGGTGGTGGTGGGCATTTAACAAATGCTGCAACACAACTTTCTCATGTAACGATTGATGAAGCAGAACAAAGTCTTAAAGACGCCATTGATGAATATTTTGAAGGAGGCAGTAAATCATGAAGGTTATTTTCTTAAAAGATGTTAAAGGAAAAGGGAAAAAGGGAGAAGTGAAAAACGTTGCAGATGGTTATGCACACAACTTTCTCTTAAAGCAGGGACTTGCGATTGAAGCAACGTCTGGAAATGTTAAAACATTAGATGCAAAGAAAAATAAAGAACAACAAGAGGCTGTTGAAGAACTAAATCAAGCAAAAAGCTTAAAGGAAACAGTGGAGGCATTAACGGTTGAACTAAATGCTAAAGCTGGAGAAGGTGGTCGCTTATTTGGTTCTGTTACAAGTAAGCAAATCGCTGACGAGTTAGCTAAAAAGCATAAGATTAAAATTGACAAGCGTAAATTTGATTTACCTGATGGAATTCGTGCTTTAGGTTTCACAAATGTTCCAGTTAAGCTGCATCCAGAAGTAACAGCTACTGTTAAGGTTCATGTAACTGAACAGTAATTACCATTTAAATGTGATCATAAATCGTATAAAATAAAGAAATGTGATTTTGTTATTGTAACAGATCACATTTTTTATATAGGCTCTTTTCTAAAAAGGTTGTTGTTAATTAATCTCGTATAAAGTGAAATACAGTGTATTTTAGGATTTTGCTTTAATTTAGGAAGAAAAGATGCCACACTACTTAGTTCATAGTAATTTAAAAGACTTTTCAAGAAGCAATAAAGTTTACGAAAATAGCCTTTATATAAGGATTTTTATAGTTTATGAAAATTAAAACTTAATTTATTTTTTAAATACACGATACTATAATAGACATAAGGTATATCACTAGATAGGGGTGGAGTATATGAGCGAGCTTATGACGGATCGTCTTCCTCCGCAAAATATTGAAGCTGAGCAAGCTGTACTTGGTGCGATTTTTCTAGAACCAGCATCTCTTACATTGGCTTCTGAGGTCTTAATTCCTGAAGATTTTTACCGAGCAGCACACCAAAAAATCTATAAAGCGATGTTAACACTTTCAGATAAAGGTGAACCTGTTGATTTAGTTACAGTTACGTCAGAATTAGCAGATAGTAGAATGCTAGAAGAAATAGGGGGCGTCTCTTATTTAAGTGACATTGCTAATTCTGTTCCAACAGCTTCTAATATTGAATATTATGCAAGAATAATAGAAGAAAAGTCGATTCTTAGAAGATTAATTCGTACAGCAACTACCATTGCACAAGATGGCTTCTCACGAGAAGACGAAGTTGATGCTTTGTTAAATGAAGCTGAGAAAAACATTATGGAGGTTTCCCGAAGAAAGAATGCAGGGGCCTTTCAAAATATTAAAGATGTATTAGTCCAAACCTATGACAATATTGAAACCCTTCACAATCGTGTGGGAGATATTACTGGAATTCCAACTGGATTCCAGGAACTAGATAAGATGACAGCGGGGTTTCAACGAAATGATTTAATCATCGTTGCCGCTCGTCCATCGGTTGGTAAAACTGCTTTTGCTCTTAATATTGCACAAAACGTTGCAACGAAAACAGATGAGAATGTAGCAATCTTTAGTCTAGAGATGGGTGCTGAGCAGCTTGTCATGCGTATGCTTTGTGCAGAAGGTAATATTAATGCCCAAGCCTTAAGAACCGGATCTCTAACGGCAGAGGACTGGGGAAAGCTAACGATGGCGATGGGAAGTCTATCAAACTCAGGAATTTTCATCGATGATACTCCTGGGATTAAGATCAATGACATTCGATCTAAATGTAGAAGACTGAAGCAAGAGACAGGATTAGGCATGATATTGATTGACTACCTACAGTTAATCCAAGGTAGTGGCTCAAGTAAAGATAACCGTCAACAAGAGGTTTCTGAAATCTCTCGTTCCTTAAAAGAGTTAGCCCGTGAGCTAAAGGTACCTGTAATTGCTCTATCACAGCTTTCTCGTGGTGTTGAGCAACGTCAAGACAAACGTCCAATGATGTCTGATATTCGTGAATCTGGGAGTATTGAGCAGGATGCCGATATAGTTGCCTTCTTATATCGTGATGATTACTATGACAAAGAATCCGAGAATAAAAATATCATAGAAATTATCATCGCTAAGCAACGTAACGGTCCAGTAGGAACTGTATCACTAGCATTCGTAAAGGAATACAATAAATTCGTTAACTTAGAACGGCGATTCGATGATGCTGATTTGCCGCCAGGAGCGTAGAGACTACCGAAAAGATTCGGTGGTCTTTTTTTGCAAGATAAGAAACATTTTGGAATACCATAGGTGTTGATACTGTGGTATTTTTCGTGTATGGAGACTAAAGTGAAGAGTGGAGTAGAATACTTCAGAAGACATTTTCCAAGTAAATCATCATCTTTGTTGATTTTTCACGTCACATAGGCGGAGAAATTCCGGTTAACGTATCTATTAGGGCTTAAGAAGCAGATATAAACGGAGAAATTCCGGTTAACGTCTCTAATAAGTGACTAAATCTAAAGATTAGCTTCATATAAGTGGAAAAACTACCGTTATTTTTAGGGAAATGTTGATATTTCCCGATTTAAGTGGAATTTTTCCGTTTAAATTCAGCCACAGTGAATTCAACATGATAGGAAACAGCCATTTAAAACGAAAGCAAAAGTAAACCCTAGAGTAATCTGCTGGTCTAGATACCTTTGGTTTGTAGAACCTAGCACTCCACTTATATATTTTCGTGTAAGAAGTGTGGTGGAGAATTGCACGTATCTTAAAGGAAAACACTAACAAGTAGATTTATTATCACCCATTTTGGGAAAAGTAATTATAGGAAAAATAGACTAGATCTTAATTAAGTCAAAATCACGATTTACTCTGTTTCCTGTAATATTTGCTTATAAATCTTTAATATAAGCTTTATTACGAACGAAAAATAAAATACATAATTAAATTGTTCGTGTTTTATTGACACTTTAGTGCGTTACTGTTAAACTTACTATGTTTGGTAAAGTACGTTAAAAAGATGTAAACAAATGGTGGAGGTGCCAAGGCTATGGCTTCAGTTGTAGTAGTAGGAACACAATGGGGAGATGAAGGAAAGGGGAAAATTACTGACTTTCTTTCAGAAAATGCAGAGGTAATTGCTCGTTATCAGGGTGGTAACAATGCAGGTCATACAATCGTTTTTAATGGAGAAACTTATAAACTACATTTAATTCCATCAGGGATTTTTTACTCAGATAAAATATGTGTTATTGGAAATGGTATGGTTGTTGATCCAAAGGCACTTGTTACAGAATTAAAATACTTACATGACCGTGGAGTGAGTACTGATAACTTACGAATTAGTAATCGTGCACATGTGATTTTACCTTATCATTTAAAATTAGATGAAGTAGAAGAAGAAAGAAAAGGCGCTAATAAAATTGGAACGACGAAAAAGGGAATTGGGCCAGCATATATGGACAAGGCTGCCAGAGTCGGTATTCGTATTGCAGATTTATTAGACCGTGAAGTATTTGAAGAGAAATTAACTCATAATCTTGCTGAGAAGAATCGTTTATTAGAGAAAATGTATGAGGTTGAAGGATTTAAGATTGAGGATATTCTAGATGAGTATTATGAATATGGTCAGCAGGTTGCAAAATATGTAACCGATACATCCGTTGTTCTTAATGATGCTTTGGATGAGGGACGAAGAGTTCTTTTTGAAGGGGCACAAGGGGTTATGCTTGATATTGATCAAGGTACGTATCCGTTTGTAACATCTTCCAACCCAGTTGCTGGAGGAGTTACGATTGGTTCAGGAGTAGGGCCATCAAAAATTAAACATGTAGTTGGTGTGTCAAAGGCTTACACAACTCGAGTAGGCGATGGTCCATTTCCAACTGAGCTTAACAATGAAATAGGCGATCGCATTCGTGAAATCGGACGTGAATACGGAACAACAACAGGACGTCCACGCCGAGTTGGATGGTTTGATAGTGTAGTTGTTAGACACGCACGTCGTGTTAGTGGAATCACAGATCTTTCACTTAATTCAATTGATGTGTTAACAGGTATTGAAAGCCTTAAAATCTGTGTAGCTTATCAATATAATGGGAAAGTGATGGAGGAGTTTCCAGCTAGCTTAAAGGTACTCGCACAATGTGAGCCTGTATATGAGGAGCTACCAGGTTGGACTGAGGATATTACAGGAGTCAAAAATCTTAGCGAACTTCCTGAAAATGCACGTCATTATGTCGAGCGAATCTCTCAATTAACTGGAATACCACTTTCAGTGTTCTCAGTTGGACCAGATCGCAAGCAAACGAATATTGTTCGAAGTGTATATGCATAATTAATGTGTAAGGAACAAAGAGGGCTTGTACTTCTTTGTTCCTTTTGTTATAGTTGGCATTGTGAGTTTTAACAGGAAAATTTAATTTTAAAAAAGTATTGCTTTATTTATTAAAAGTATGGTATTATAAAAAACGTCGCTGAAACAAGACAAGCAAATGAGCTGCTACTTGCGAAAGCTTCCCGAGAGTGGGACGTCAACTAGATGCTCTTTCTCAAACAAAATAAGAAAAACCGAGTATCAATTCAAAATATCATTCCTATTTTGAGCCATTAGCTCAGTCGGTAGAGCATCTGACTTTTAATCAGAGGGTCGAAGGTTCGAGTCCTTCATGGCTCACCATTTATTATTTAGTGATGGCCCGTTGGTCAAGCGGTTAAGACACCGCCCTTTCACGGCGGTAACACGGGTTCGAATCCCGTACGGGTCACCATTGTTGTTCTAAATACAAATACATAAAGACTTATTAGGGTTTAAGGTCCCGTGGTGTAGCGGTTAACATGCCTGCCTGTCACGCAGGAGATCGCCGGTTCGATCCCGGTCGGGACCGCCATATCTGATTGTGTTAGTTGTATGAAGGAATTTCATTTTTAAAAATAAAAAGATAAACATGGCTCGGTAGCTCAGTCGGTAGAGCAATGGACTGAAAATCCATGTGTCGGCGGTTCGATTCCGTCCCGAGCCACTTCAAAAAAGCACAGATACTTCTTCTGTGCTTTTTTTCATTCATGTCGAATTTATTTCAAAAAAATAGTAAAAATATGTCAGTATTACTACATTTATGTTACATTACATAGATTAGTATTCTATTATTATAAGGTTTCATGTTAAATTAATAGAGTGAAAAATTGTGAGAATTGTCGAAAAAACGCCTTTCGTACATCCAAGGAAGTTATCAACGTACATGTATAATGACGAGAAGTAAGCCTTTGCTTAGGAGGAAAGATCGTGGAACACCACAACGAAATCAACAAAAAATCAAAGTTCATTTTTAATAAGGGGTTTTTAAAGAAACTAGCCATTTCTACAGTTGCATTTACTTCTTTATTAATCGGTTCAGCAATGGCTGAAAATCAAATATCAACGGTTTATCATGTTTATATTAACGATCAAATTATGGGGACAGTTGATAATGATCAAATTATTAATAATATTATTGATGAAAAAATCTCTTCACTAGAAGAAAAATATAAAGATATTGAATTAGTAGCTGAAGACATTATACTTATACCCGAACAAGTCTTCCGTTTAAACGTAAATAACAACGAAACAGTCCAAAATGTGAAAGAAAATCTTAAGATAGTAGCAGAAGCAGCTTCTATCAGTATCGACGGTGAAACAGTTGCTTATTTAGATAGTGAAGAAGATGCAAATGAAGTTATAAAAAAGTATAAATTACAATATGTAAGTGAAGAAGAATTAAAAGAAGTAGAAGACCGTGAAGCTGCTATTAATGCCGGTGGTGGTTCTACTAATATTCCATATCCAGAGTTAGAAGAAGGTCAGTCTCGTATATTAGACGTAACAATGACAGAAAAAGTTTCAATTTCAGTTGAAAATGTTAATCCTGAACAAATTTTATCAACAGATGACACTTTAACTCTATTAAAAAAAGGAACGCTTGAAGAAAAAAAATACAAGGTTCAAGAGGGAGATGTTCTTGGATCAATTGCCATGGATCACGATTTAACTACAAAGGATCTGCTCGAATTAAATCCGAAAATTTCTGAAGATGAGCTTTTACAAATCGATCAGGAATTAACAGTAACCAAATTAGTACCTTTATTGACTGTGAATGTAATGATCGAGCAATTAAAAGAAGAAGAAATTCCATATGGACATGAAGTGAAAGAAGACTCCTCTATGTATAAGGGTGACCAAAAGGTTACTAGAGAAGGTAAAGAAGGACAAAAACTAGTAGGCTATGAAATTAGTAGAGTTAACGGTCAAACAGTAAAGAAAGAAAAAATAAGTGAAGATATTATTAGTGAGCCTGTTGATAAAATTACTGTAAAAGGTACTAAGGTTGTTCCTTCACGTGGTACAGGCCAGTTAGTTTGGCCAACAGTTGGAGGATATATTTCAAGTCATGTAGGATATCGTTGGGGATCAATGCATAAAGGGATTGATATTGCTAGACCGAGTGATCGTACAATAAAGGCTGCTGACAATGGTACAGTTGTATCTGCTGGGTATGATGGTGGATATGGGAATAAAATCGTTATTAACCATAATAATGGACTTAAAACCGTATATGCACACCTTGCATCGATATCTGTGAGTGTTGGACAAACTGTTTCTCAAGGACAAAAAATAGGTGTTATGGGTGCAACTGGTCATTCAACTGGTGTTCATCTTCATTTTGAAGTATATCATAATGGTGAATTGAAAAATCCAGTAGAATACCTTCCTTAAAATTCTTATAAGTAAGATAGATTTAAAACCTCTAGCAAATAGCTGGAGGTTTTTTAAATACAGAACTCGAATTATATATAAAACTAACGGTTTTTGGTAATGGATGAATTAATAGTTGCTTTTTGGTAAAGTAGATATAGAACATTAATATCCATTACTAAATAATAGCTCAGATAAAGGAGATTAAAGATATGGATAAAGTTATCCTTGTTGTCGATGATGAAAAGCCAATTGCTGATATTTTACAATTCAACCTCAAAAAAGAAGGGTATAAGGTTTTTTGTGCATATGATGGTCAAAAAGCGATCGAAAAAGTTGAGGAACTAAAACCAGATTTAATCTTATTAGATATTATGCTTCCATATAAAGATGGGATGGAAGTTTGTAGAGAAGTTAGAAAGAAATACGATATGCCTATAATTATGTTAACAGCAAAGGATTCAGAAATTGATAAAGTGCTTGGTTTGGAACTTGGAGCAGATGATTATGTAACGAAGCCATTCAGCACTAGAGAATTATTAGCACGTGTAAAAGCAAATCTAAGACGTAATTATCAAAGAAGTGAAGATGAACAGGATACCTCAAATGAGATTCAAGTTGGTTCCCTAATCATACATCCAGAAGCGTATATAGTTTCTAAAAGAGGTGAAATGATTGAACTAACACATCGAGAATTCGAGCTGTTACATTACCTAGCTAAGCATCTAGGACAGGTCATGACAAGGGAACACCTTTTACAGACAGTATGGGGCTATGATTATTTTGGTGATGTGAGAACAGTCGATGTTACAGTAAGAAGATTGAGGGAAAAAATAGAAGATAGTCCTAGTCATCCTACCTGGCTTGTTACAAGAAGAGGTGTCGGATACTATCTTCGTAATCCGGAACAGGAGTAAAAGGAATCAATGAGAAAAGTAAGATTCTTTCGCTCGATTCATTTTAAATTTGCACTCATTTATGTGTTGTTAATTCTTTTAGCAATGCAAATCATTGGAGTGTACTTTATCGGAAAACTTGAAACCCAACTCGTGGAAAATTACCAACTATCATTAAATGAGCGAGTTAATCTATTAGCATACAATGTTGAACAAGAAATGACAAAACAAAGAGACGAAAATGCAACATCATTGGAAGATGATATCCAGACAATTTTAGAAGATTTTGCCTCAGAGGATATTGATGAAGTAAGGGTTATCGATAATAAAAGTAAAGTGATTGGAACATCTAACCCTTATAATCAAGGAATCATAGGCAAGCGAACGGCTGAGTTACTTGTTAAACGTACATTAGTGGGTGTCGGAGACCGGAAAATACAGCTAGATACGAAGAAAAATCAAAGAATGTATGTTTCTTACACTCCTATTCGGTCAAATAATGAAGTAATTGGTGTCATCCATCTTGTAGCTTATATGGAAAATGTATATGACGATATCAAAGAGATTAATGATATCTTTGTAACTGGAACGGTACTTGCCATGTTAATCACAGCTATACTTGGTATTTCTGTTGCACAAACGATAACAAGGCCAATCACTGCTATGAAAAAGCATGCCCTTGATATGGCAAAAGGGAACTTTTCGAAGAAGGTTAAGGTGTATGGCCATGATGAAATTGGACAGCTAGCGATGACTTTTAATACGCTAACAAGACGACTTCAAGATGCTCAATCTTCAACGGAAAGCGAAAGACGGAAGCTCACATCTGTATTAACGCATATGACAGACGGCGTAATTGCTACTGATAAAAAAGGGAATGTTATACTAATAAATGACCCAGCGATAGATATGCTAAATGTTTCACGTGAAACAGCATTTAATAAATCGATTCTTACACTGCTTAAATTAGAAGACCAATATTCATTAAAGGATATTTCGAATGAATTAGACTCCATTGTTTTAGATGTTAGCACAGAAACGAAACCATATATATTAAAAGTGAACTTTTCAACGATTCAAAAGGAGTCAGGATTTATAAATGGAATTATTGCTGTTTTGTATGACATAACAGAACAGGAAAAAATTGATCAAGAAAGAAGAGAGTTTGTGGCTAATGTCTCACATGAGCTTAGAACCCCTCTAACTACGATGAGAAGTTATTTAGAAGCACTTGCCGATGGTGCATGGCAGGATAAAGAAATTGCTCCACAATTTATTGATGTCACTCAAACGGAAACCGAAAGAATGATTCGATTGGTCAATGACTTGCTGCAATTATCCAAACTGGATAGCAAGGATTATCGATTAACGAAAGATTGGATTGATTTTACCACTTTTTTCAATAAAATTATTGATCGATTTGAGATGACTAAAAATCAAAATGTACAATTTCATAGGAATCTTCCATCCCAAACAGTATACATTGAGATGGATGAAGATAAGATTACACAGGTCCTTGATAATATTATTTCTAATGCACTAAAGTATTCTCCAGAAGGTGGCGAAGTTACCTTTGATGTTAAATTGCTTGAGGATAAAATGGAAGTATCTATTACAGATGCAGGTGTAGGAATACCTAAGGAAAACCTAAGTAAAATTTTTGAACGGTTTTATCGTGTTGATAAGGCGCGTACTAGAAAACTAGGTGGTACGGGATTAGGGCTGGCAATTGCTAAAGAAATGGTTGAGGCACACGGTGGCGAGATATGGGCGCTAAGTGAAGAAGGTATGGGCACAACGATTAAATTTACTTTACCAATTGAACAAGAAATAGAGGATGACTGGTCATGAGTTATGAATCGATAAAATCATTTGTTCTAACAGTATTGGTTTTATTAAGTATATTACTTACCTGGGGATTGTGGACATATCACCCAGAGCTTGACACCATCGAAAACAACACGATTATAAAGGATGTTTCAATCAGCAACAAAAAGGATATTCCGAGCTTAATTAAGCCGACAAAGGTGATGTTTCATACTAGCTCCCAGCACTTTGGAACTGTGGAGGAAACTGAAATTAATGCGCTTATGAAAGATGTGCGAAAATGGGAAATCTATGAGTTAACTAATATCTCTGCATCTTTCTCAACATATGACTTTTTGCCATTCTTACAAAGGGATGGGCATGTGCAGATCCTATTCTCTGATGATTTACCAATAAATATTCATCGTTCGATTTTTAAATTTAGTGATGATGAGCTGCCATCAGCATCCTTTGATAGAGTCATTATAAATGTCAATTCCACTAGTGAGGGTGGAAATATTTATTTTGTTTCGGTTGAAAACCAGCTAATTTATGAAGCTAAGGTTAGTTATGAATCTATTCGGGATTTCGAAAATAATCATTACACAGTAGGATTAAGTCTCCCTGAATATTTTTCATATGGTATTAATGAGACCGAATCTATTTTTCTCCCGTTTTCAGAGACAACAATGAATAGTGTTCAATATTACACTGATTATTTGGATGCTGAGATGTTTAAGGAAGCATTATTTATTGAGCCTAATATTGTAAAAAAGCACATTTTAACATATGGGGAAGAATATACAGATGGCTCAAGACTTCTTTCTGTATTTTCTGGGAAAAAAAGCTTTCAGTTTGTTAATCCAGTAAATACGACAGAAAGTGCTCCAATGAACTCATATGAATTAATCAAAAGTAGTGTTGATTTTATTAATGAGCATGGTGGTTGGACTGATAAGTATCGATTCTTCAGTTATGATAAATACAATCAAGAAACTGTATTTCGTTTATACGTAAGGAATTTCCCAGTTTTTAATAAAAATGGATTGACTGAGATTCAGCAATCATGGAATAAAAATGAAATCATGAGGTATAATCGACCATTACTAGTGTTGGAAATTCCCATCCCTGCAGCAGAAGTTATACTGCCAAGTGGAGAAGTCGTTATAAATGCAATTAAATCTCAGGTTGACTTTGATCCGACCTTATTAGAAGATATTTCAATTGGATATGAGCTTGTTGAATTTCCAGAAAAAAATAATGTTGCCACTCTTGTACCTATTTGGAGCTACAAATATAATGGATGGTGGAGAAAAATTGAGTTATCAGACGAGAAAGAAGTAGGAGGGAATGAAGGTGGATTGGAGTAAGACTAAAACGATCTTTATTGTTACATTCCTTATCCTGAATATTTTTCTCGGCTATCAATTAATGGAGAAAAAGGATCGTAGTGAGCTTGATGTAATTGCTGAAGCTAGTATTGAAGAGCATTTAGAAGCTGAGCAAATTACGTATGTAGAGTTACCAAAGGAACAACCAAAAGAGGGAACTTACATTAGTGGAAAAACTAAATTCTTCACCTTAGAAGATATAAAGGATTTAAAGAACCAAGAGATAAATATCGATACAAAGGCATTACTACAGGCGAAGTTGAATGAACCATATAAGATCACAGAGTCTAATTTTGAACCAAAGCTTGAGCAGTTTCTAAAAGATCATGTCCTAAACGGTGAATCGTATGAGTTATGGAAAGTTGATGAAGAAGTCGGTAATATTATTCTTTTTCAGAAATATGAGGGCAAAATCTTTTATAATGATGCGAAAAATATAAGTGGTTTACTTGTTTTAAAGATAAATAAGGATAAAGAGATTACTTCCTACCAGCAAACCATGTTGTATTCTTTTGAAGAATATGATAAAAAAGAGATTTTACCAGCTATTAAAGCCATTGAAAATCTATATAAAAATGACCATTTAAAATCAGGTAGCAAGGTGACGAAAATTGAACTTGGTTATTATCCTCTTGTTCAATTATCAGAATCGCAAGTATTAGCCCCAACTTGGCATATTGTTGTTGATAGTCAAGTAGATTACTATGTGAATGCATTTGAGGGGCAAATCTTAGAAATAATGGAGTGATTGTAATGAGTATGCATTTTAGTGTACTTGCTAGTGGTAGTACAGGAAATGCGTTTTACGTTGGAACGGACAAGCACTCCCTGTTAGTGGATGCAGGACTAAGTGGAAAACAGATGGAGTTATTATTTAAAGGAATTGATCGAAGCGTTCGGGATTTATCTGGAATTTTAGTAACCCATGAACATAGTGACCATATCAAAGGATTAGGAGTACTTGCTCGGAAATATAAGCTTCCTGTCTATGCAAATGAAAAAACGTGGAAAGCTATGGAACATAATATTGGGGAA